>DYSI01000040.1 GCA_020718275.1 Draconibacterium orientale | reverse complement strand
AATAATCATTTCCTTGAAATCATCGTAACGCATGCTCATTTCGTTCAATTTGACTTTCTCTTTAAAGAAACTAGTAAGTTTTTGTTCTAAGATTTGGTCGGTCAGTTTTTTGACTTCTTCTTTATTTTTCATTACAGAATCGGTGATCTGATTCAATATTTCTTCATTTCCATCCATATCGCCACCAAAAGCTTGAAGTCCGAGGATTTCCTTAATGCGGCCTCGCAATTCGTCTTCGGTAATCATCATATTGTTATTAACCACAATATACTCTTCAATTAATTGCCAACGGAGGGTGTCCCGATAGTATATATATTGAACCTCAAGTTGTTCTGGAGTAATACGTTTATCAGCTTCTTCGCGTGCATTAGATTCGAGAATCCAGGTTTTGAGGAAATCATCAGGCAGATTAAGGTTAGTTAGCTCAATTAGCTTTTGAATCATATCGTTAAAAAACGTCCGTTCGCTTTGAGCCTTATAAGTTTGTTCGATATCGACTCTAATACGTGAGCGTAACTCCTCCTCGCTGAAGATAGCGGCGTCTTGATAAATGGCTGAAAATAATTTTTCGTTCATTTCAGCCAATTCGGTATGTTTAATTTCATTCACAACAAACTCATAATCTGCGTCTAGATCAGCGGTTTGTTCTACTGGAGCCCCCACAAAAGCGACTAACTTAGAACGATTTTGGAATGCAGCATTGGGATTAAAAACCACTGCATCACCTTTTATTTTACCAATAAAAAGGTTAAGGGTTGATTCATCTTGGATAGAATCCGTTTGCAATGAAGCATTTAGATTAGTGAATCCAGCTTCCAATCTTTTTCCATCGGCCCATTGGTACAATTCACCATTAACGAGGTCACCGAGTGAAATATGTTCACCATCAGATTGCGATCCCATTTGGCGGCGGATATCGAGTAAATACTGGTCAACGTCCTCTTCATCAAATAAGATATTTGAATAGTTAGCCTCGATAGACTGATCAATGGTGAGATTAATGTTTGGTTTAATACCTACTAAATAATAGAAGGTAAAATCTTTATCACTTCTGAAATCGATTTGCTGTTGAATACTAGTATCTGGCATAGGTTGCCCAAGGGTAGCAAGGCCTTCTTGGGCGATATATTTTTCGAGTTCTTGTCCAATCAAATTGCTAACAACCTCAGCAACAACTGACTCGCCGTACATTTTTTTTATCATACCAGCGGGAACCATGCCAGGTCTAAAACCAGGGACATTGGCTTTGCGGCGATATTGAGCAAGTGTTTTATTAACTTCATTAATATAGTCGCTTTCAACAATTTGCATCGTAAGTTGCAAGGTGAGATCTGAAACAGTGCTTTGTGTAATATTCATCGATAAAGGATTAGGTAAAAGATTCAAAAAAAATTGCACCATAAGGTGCAATCGTTTCTAATTAAAGGTCATTTGATAATTCAATAAAATAATTTAAAGAAGAACAAAAACCTTTGATTTAGTCAGTGAATAGTGCTGAAAAGCGAACAAAAACAGTTCAATCAGACAAAATTCAAAGGATTGGTGCGGATGAAGGGACTCGAACCCCCACGCCTCACGGCACTAGATCCTAAGTCTAGCGCGGCTACCAATTACGCCACATCCGCAAAATGCTGGTCTTAAAAATTGAAGCTGCAAAGATAAATTAATTTTGAAATAACAAGCAGCATTGGAAGAGATAATTTAAAGAATAATTAGATTGTTTGTAAAACTCAACATAGCAGGACAAAGCAAGAAAAATATAATAGGCAAAAAAGGATAAAAATTGGGTAAAAAGTTCAGATTGAATTTTCTAAAGGAAGTATAAACACGAAACAATAAATTAACAAAACGGTAAAAGATTACCGTTAACTTAATAAATTCAACCACTACCTTTGTACTGCAACATAAAAGACGTGCTGAGACGTTAATTAAGCGTAACTAAAGCGATAGCTTATCTATAAGCTTTAATTAGACAAAAAATATAGTTTGAAAGATTGAAATTAATTGTAATTTAGCGCCCTAAAATTAAGGAGAGATGCTCGAGTGGTTGAAGAGGCACGCCTGGAAAGTGTGTATACGCCAAAAGTGTATCGAGGGTTCGAATCCCTCTCTCTCCGCAGGAAGAATAAATGAATTAACAACATACTTTTTTATCAATATAAATAAATTAAACATTTAAACAACAATAATTTAAGTAAATTAAAAATCAATAAAACAGGTTATGAAAAAACTTTTTGCCTTATTGACCATGGTGGCTTTGCTAAGCTTCGCCCCTGTAAATCTAACACATGCACAAGCCGATGGAGACCAGCCACAGGTGGAGCAAGCAAGCAATGATTCTACTGCTACTGATACCACGAAAGTAGCTGATGTACCAGATCAATCGCTGGATGCTGAGGACGCTGAACTTCTAAAAAAACAAGAAACTTTTCATCAAGTTTTGAAGAGATACTTCATCGAGGGTGATGCTGGTTTTATGTCTACCGTATTATTTTCGTTGATATTTGGTTTAGCATTAGTAATAGAGCGGGTAATTTATTTGAATTTAGCCACCACCAATTCAAAAAAATTATTGGTTAACCTAGAGGAAGCATTAAAGAATGGAGGTGTAGAAGCCGCAAAAGACATTTGTCGCAATACTCGTGGTCCGGTAGCAAGTATCTTCTATCAAGGATTGATGAAATATGAGGAAGGTTTAGATTCAGTTGAAAAATCAATTGTAGCCTACGGAAGCGTTCAAATGGGTCGATTAGAAAAAGGTTTATCGTGGATTTCATTATTCATAGCCCTTGCCCCTATGCTTGGTTTCATGGGTACTGTTATCGGTATGATTCAAGCATTTGATATGATTCAAGCTGCAGGTGACATCAGTCCTACCATTGTTGCAGGTGGTATTAAAGTAGCTCTTTTAACTACCGTATTTGGATTGGTAGTAGCTATTATTCTTCAAATCTTTTATAATTACTTGATTGCAAAAGTGGACAGTCTTGTAAATGACATGGAAGATTCTTCTATTTCCTTAATTGATATTTTAGCAGCCAATAAAAAATAAAAAGCCTTATGGACAAAATAATTGTTAAAGTAACCAAAGGGTTTGTATTCTTGGTGATGATTGCTACATCAATACTTACGGTGTATATTGTAGCTTATTCTAAAGAATTACTTACCGATTCCGCTTTAGCTGATAAAATTTTAAATCCAATTTTTGCTATCGGTTTTTTACTATTAGGATTGGGGCTTCTTTTTACCATGATTTTTGGGATAGGTAATATGATTTCTCATCCGAAAATGGCTATAAGAACCCTAATTAGTCTTGCTTTATTTGGACTTCTTTTTCTGATTTCCTATATGGGCTCCTCTGATAGTATTGATGCAAAAGTTTATCAAGATTTTAACATCTCAAATATGGAATCCAAACTAATAGGGTCATTAATAGTTTTATCCTATATTTTAGGCGGATTATCAGTGGCAGCTATGTTGTTTTCAGGAGTATATAAATTTATTTTAAGAAGGTAAGCTATGGTTCGTGAAACACCCGAAATAAATGCAGGTTCGATGGCGGATATCGCCTTTCTGCTACTGATTTTCTTCCTTGTAACAACTACAATGGATGTGGATTCGGGGATTGTGCGAAAACTTCCTCCACCACTTGATAAAACCATCAAGCCACCGCCAGTAAATGCACGAAATGTTTATACTGTGCTGATTAACTCCAATGATATGTTGTTAATTAATGGCAATCTGGGTAATCTTAAAGAATTACGTCAAGATGTGAAAGAGTTCCTGACTCCTCATGTACCTGACAATCCGGATTTTCCTGCAACTGAAGAAGTTGAAATTGATTTTATTGGAAAATTTGAGAAATCGAAAGGTATCGTGTCAATGCAAAACGACCGTGGAACTTCGTATAAAACATATATTTACGTTCAAAATGAGCTTGCTGCGGCCGTTCGCGAATTGCGCGATGGTCTATCTAAGCAATATTTTGGTGTAGATTTTCAAACCTTGCTCGAAAAAGATGAGGATAAAGCTAAAGCAATACAAGAAGCTATTCCGATGTCGATTTCTGAAGCTGAACCTGTAAATTTTGGAGAAAAGAAATAATGGCTAAAATAAGAAAAGAAGGTAAAAAGAAAGTGCCGGGAATTTCAACGGCATCACTCCCTGATATTGTTTTCATGCTCTTGTTCTTCTTTATGGTTTCAACCGTGATGAGAGAAGTTACATTAAGTGTATCAATTAAGCCACCTGAAGCCAGCGAAGTTCAAAAGTTGGAAGATAAATCCTTGGTGAGTTTTATTTACATCGGAAAACCAGTAACGCATCTTGCTGCAAAATGGGGTGATGATGACCGAATTCAACTCAATGATGCTTTCTCTGAAGTAACTCAAATTAGAGACTTCGTTTCGCTAGAAGTTGAAGCAATTGCAGAGGTGAAACGTAAAAAACATATCGTATCCATGAAAGTGGATCAAGATGCTCGAATGGGTATTGTAACGGATGTTAAACAAGAGCTTAGAAAAGCTAATGCATTGAAAATTAACTATTCAACTCGTAAAAAGGCAATTGTAGCTAACTAAACAATCTACATTTTACCAAATAAACAAAAATTTGCTAATAGGTTATTAGCAAATTTTTTTTGCTCAAAATTTTGCTAAGCCAGCCATATACTTAGCAATTAATAAAATCCTATCCTAGCTCAAAGCAATCTCCTTTTAATTAGCAAAATTGTGGTAAACAATGGCTATCGCTTTGTATCTGAAATTTTTGCAAGCTGAATTCTAATACAAAACCAACAATAGATAAGCGATGAGCTTTTGCTAATCCTAACTCCATAATTATTCCTTAAAATAATATATTCCTATACCCAATATTTCAAAAAGATTGATACCTTTACTGAAAAATAATCACACGGAATGAAAGTCTCTGATTATCCAGTTTTTCGTTTGTTGATTTCCCTTTTGCTAGGAATTGTCCTTGCCCATTTTCTTTTGCCATTTTCCATTAGGATCCATTGGATTTGGCCTCTACTTATTTTTTTAGCCGTTATTTCATGGATTAATAAGCCATTTTTCGCCTTTCGTATTAGAGTTCTGACAGGGGTTCTAATTCACATAAGCTTTGTACTAATCGGGATTTTTACCTATCAAAACCATTTCGACCAAGTTTATTACAATTATTTTGGCAATCACCTAGCTGATAATCAAAAATATTGGCTCAAAATAACCGAGCCACCACAAGAGAAGGACAAAAGTGTAAAAACGATTGTAAGCGTGCTTGCGATAGCTGATAAAAACGGGATCAAACAGAGCCAAGGCAAAGCCATTATCTATTTTGCAAAAGATGCCAAATCACTCCAACTAAAATATGGCGATTATCTAGCCGTTAACAAAACATTTCAATTAGTAGAGGCGCCACAAAACCCCGATCAATTTGATTATCAATCATTTTTAGCGCTTAAAGACATCCATTACCAATTATATCTTCGCGCAGGTGAATGGAAAAAATCAAATTATACATCCAAGCATGGCGTCAAATATTATGCATTGAGCTTGCGAAATAAAATGCTTAAGGTGTTAAAAGACAATCATTTAAAAGACGATGAATTGAGTGTAGCCGCTGGGATGTTGCTAGGACTTAGTGATTTACTGTCACCGGAGATCATGCAAGCCTATTCAGGATCGGGAGCCATGCACGTTCTCAGTGTTTCAGGATTACATGTTGGGATTATTTTTTTAGCGCTTAATGTTGTATTAAGTTTTCTAGACTCGAGGCCGCGAGGCAAAATCATTAAAGCCATTATTACTTTTTTCGCCATTTGGTTTTACGCCCTACTCACAGGCTTATCTCCATCGGTAGTGCGAGCAGCAGCCATGTTTAGCTTTATTCTGATTGGTCAAAACCTAAGTCGATATGTCAATATATATAATTCGCTAGCCACTTCTGCTTTTGTAATACTGCTTTTTAATCCCACCCTACTTTTCAATGTTGGTTTTCAGTTATCGTATTTTGCGGTAATTGCCATTGTAGTTTTCCAGAAGCCTTTTTCACAAATATGGACTCCGAGTAACAAATATGTAAATCAGGTTTGGCAATTAATTGCAGTATCCTTAGCCGCACAAATAGGAACAGCGCCGCTGTCGATCTATTATTTTCATCAGTTCCCGAATTTGTTTTTACTTACCAATCTGATTGTTATACCGGCAGCCTACCTGGTTATCAATCTAGGGATATTGCTGATTTTCTTAAGCTTTATTCCGCCTGTTGCTGATTTTTTGGGATTAGTATTAAGTTACCTACTCCGCTATCTCAATCAAATCATCATAGGTATTGAGCAATGGCATTATGCAGTTATTCGCGATTTGTACCTGAGTTTGCCGATGTTTGTGATTAGCTTTTTACTGGTTATTTCCATCAGCGTATGGCTTATAAATCGGCAGAAGAAGCTGATCTTTCTCAATCTAATTTTGCTAGCATTGCTAGTATTTGCCAATCAGTTTAAATACGATATAAGGAATGAATTTACCATCTATCAGACTAATAAGCAGCTATATATGGCGATATACTCCAATCGCGAAGCTTGGATAATTTGTGATTCGGTGACTTTAGCGGATCCAAGCAGCATGGATTTTCAGGTGAGCGGTCACGAGCTCCGCAAAGGAATAAAAAAGCGCCATTACTATCCAATCGATAAAAAGATTATGGTGCAAGGCGCCCACTTTATGATACATTATCCGATGATTCATTTCGATTCGCTCACCTTTTGCCTAAATCCAAGTGTCGCAGAACAACAAAAGCGTTTTGATAAATATTGGGATCGAGCCGTTCTATTTCCAGTTCCACGGTTTCAGCATGCACAAATTGATTCACAAAAAGAATATGTTTTGGTCGACCGTTTCTCTAAATATCAACTTCAGAAACTATTTCCAGACATGGATAAGCTACCAACAAACGTATATTCCATTAAAGAAAAGGGCGCTTTTAGTTGCTTTTTTTAAGGAACGTTCGCCTTGAGATAACCAGGATATATCCAACTTCCAACCCAAAACATTTTTGCAAAAAGCCATGAACACTTTAGACAATTTTCAGCATGCATATTCACTAAAACCTTGATTAATAATTATTCAGCCGTATTAATCTAGAATTTTAACGGTCATCCAAAATTATAGAAAACAAAAAGAGACTAAAAGCGGGCGAAGAATGCACCAATGACTGAGCTATGTAGTTGAAAAATCAAGTACAAACATTGCTAAATAAGAAATCGGAATGTTCAAGTTATATACTTTTTAGCAGTGTTGTCCGATAAAAAAACTACTAAATTGCTGAAATGGACTAAATATAATTTTTAACGGACAATAGTGACTTTTTAGTAAATTTGTTGTTAATATAAAGCCTGCAATCATCACGCCTTAAACAAAATGATTATGAAAAAAATTCTCGTTTTAGTCGCTTTTTTATCTGGAATTAACTGTCTTATGGCTCAAAGCGATTATTCCCCAATATGCAGCGAAGGTACTATCCCCACTGAATTTATACAACTCACTGCAGAGAAAATAAAATTAGCGAACGAGAAGATCGATCATAATACTGAGTTAAGCAAGAAGCAAATCAACCAATTCAACTCCTACACCAATTATTATATCGATTATTTGATGAAGAGTGGCAAAATAATTTTTGGGACATCCATGAATC
This sequence comes from Draconibacterium orientale, assembly GCA_020718275.1. Lineage (GTDB taxonomy): Bacteria > Bacteroidota > Bacteroidia > Bacteroidales > UBA1556 > UBA6267. The sequence goes on along the minus strand of DYSI01000040.1, from coordinate 10,612 downwards.
AGTATGTCAACAAAGTGGGCGCCTTGGTATTGGAGCAGTTTCCAGAAATAAAAGATCAAGTCCGTTTTTATTTAGTCAAATCGCCAGAGGTAAATGCCTTCACCAATAATACGGGTTACGTATTTATAAATATTGGACTGATCGCCCAGCTCGAAAATGAAGCACAGCTTGCCTACATCATGTCGCACGAACTCATTCATTATAAGTACAAGCATTCCATTATCTCGTATACCGAAGATCAAAAGGCGCAAAAAGGTGTAGGAAACTACGAAAGGTTGTCGCTAAAACGAAAGCAATCGACTTTGATTCAATACTCGCACAAGCATGAATTTACCGCTGATTCACTTGGTTTTTTAGAATCCTATGCAAAAATAGGTTACGATTATAATGAAGCATTAACAGTCTTTGATGTTTTACTTTATTCCGATTTACCCTACGATGAACTAGAATTTGACACCACTTATTTCAACGACCAGTATTACAGTTTGAAGAGTAATTTGATTTTACCAAAAGTGGAAGCCATTTCAAATCCTGAGGATTTCGATGATAGCAAATCTTCGCATCCCAACATTCGTAAAAGGAGAAGCAAGATTATCGACATTGTACTTAGCTACGAAGATCCTTCCAATAAAAAGTATTTAATATCAGAAGCCGATTTTTCACAAATGCAACAGCAGGCACGCTTTGAACTGTCGAATCTGTACTTATCGAATTTAGAGTATGGAAAGGCCTTTTATAATTCCTACCTATTATCAAAAAAATATCCAGATAATAAATACGTACAAACCACCATGGCCTATACCCTCCACGTTTTAGCAATTTACCTTTCTAATTCTTTGCGCAATGAGGTAATTAAGCACTATAACGATGTCAGTGGTCAGTCGCAACGTGTTTTTTATTTTTTACGTAAAATTGATAAAATGACCGCTAGTACGCTGGCAGTAAAGTATTTATACATCTTACACGAACGCTATCCTGAGGATGCATTTATCAAAAATGTGCTGGATGAAGCCACCATCAATTTAGTAAAAGCTAATTTTACGCTTAGTCAAATTTACAATCCAATCGGCATAGATTCCAATGGACAATTCGTGACTACGAGAAACGGGGTGAAAGAAACTTTTAAAGTTCTATCGAAAGAAGATTATGAGGCATTATCGAAATATGACAAAATAAGATATGACAAAAAACATCAGCAATTTATAGGTAAGACCTCTGAATATGCAAATGTTAGCAAGGATCAAGTCCTAATTAACTCCTATTATGGCGTGCTAACATCGCTAAAAGCAAAGCCTGAATTTGTGGATTATTTCCTAAAAATGCAAAACGAATACGGGAAGGTGGAAGAAGAAGCGGAGTCCTCTTCAAAAAAGAAAAAAGGAAAAGTAAAAGCGCAAACATACCCTTCAGGGAGTGTAATCCTTTCAAATCCTGATTATTATCGCTTTGAAAAAGGGAAATTAGTGATTGACGACTTTGAGCAAAGTGAAAAACTTATCACCAGCAGTTTCAGATCCATCAGCAATCAGGTGGGTTTAAAAGTTGAATATAGTGATATTCTGCAATTAAGCAATGAGGAGGTCTTTAATTTTAACCAACAATCGCTCCTGAACGATTGGTTTGAAGAATATTATATGCATAGAGGCGAAGAGAATAATACTCAGATTACGCCATGGTTAAGCAATTATACCGAATCGATACAAGGATATTATCATACTAAGTATTTAGCCAAAATAATCACTTTTGAGGTTTCTAATCCAAAAAACCAAATGCGAATAAGACGTAACTTTTTTGGAATGCTAGTATTTTGGCAAGCCTCACCTTACTTCCTATCACAACTGATCTCCAAAGACAACAGCCTGCACCAAGTCCTATTTTTAGTAGATATTACTAGCGGAAAAACACTCTTATACGACTATGAATCTAGTAAAGGGCTGTTATCAAACGACCATATAAATAGTGTACAATACTACCATATATTGCAAATGAAAAACACTTTGAGTCTTGATAAATAACTAATATCCAATAATTTAAAACAAAATAATACAATGAAGAAGTTAAAATTGATAATTTGGATCTTTAGCATCAGTCTAAGCACACTAATATTATTTCCAACAAAGAGCATGGCTCAAGTGCCTGGTTATATGGGAAAACGCTTGGTACTAACATCCGATAATTCCTTTGGCGCCTCAGCCTTTTTATTGGAAAAAGCATGGCTTCGCTATGGAGGAACCCTCGAATTTGTCATCAAAAAAAATCAAAGTATCGGATTCAATTACCAATACAATCGATCAAAAATAAACCTAGAGATACAAGATAACCATTTTACTTACCCCTTTGTTCACCTAAAAAGTAATCGCTTTGGTCTAGAATATGGCTGGTATAAAGGCATAGCTCCTCTGGGTCAATACGTCAAATTGCATCTTTTTTACGAATTCCAATATGCCGATGATTTGTATGCCAACCGCCAAATAATAAATCCAGATCTAACGGATCCCTATGCTTTTATTATTGATTCTGAAGAAATTAGAGGTTCAAATTTTGGCTTTGCGGTTTCATTCGGCAAAAGGCGAATTATTGCCAATCGAATTATTGTAGGCTATGGTTTTTCTGTTGGTCAATCATTATCTTTTCCACAGCTAGGAATTTTTGATTTGTTTGATATAGAAAGCAGTATTAGTGAATTAAATACATTGGGAACAGAATACTACAACAAGGTATCATTCAACAATATTGTTATGGATTTCTGTTCGTTCGATTTAAGTATTGGTTTAGTTTTATAACTTATCTAGCCACCAAAAGAATACTAATAAGCCTTCAAATCCAGTTTACAATAGTCATTATATTTTTTTGAAAAAAGTTACCTCAATTTAAATCTGAATGATGAATTACCAAAACAGTGTAAGCAGGTAAAAAGCGGTCTGTTCGATCACCCGTCATTTCTATAATAGATCCCTTTCTGGCAAAATAATACGTAAGCAAAACATCGTTAGCACTTACTATTTCGCATCGGGCAAATTCCGTGGCAGGATCGAGCACAAAAGAGAGATGCCACTCCGTATTATGAATAAAGGTATCATGTGGGATTTCATTTTCATAATACCTCACAAGTAAATTACTATCCTTCGTAACCACATAATAGGTATAGATATCAGCATCGCTGTACATTGGAAAATCCTTCGTGCAAGCTGTGACGAATAAAAGAAGCGAAAAAAGAAGTGGTAGAAGTATTGTTTTCATTTACCTATAAATTTATGAAGCCAAAGGTATTAAAAAAGGCTAAAAAAACAGTCGTTCTGGAAAATTAATTAAGAATGCGCGGTGAGTAGCGCGAGTAATAGCGGTATAAAGCCAACGCAAATATTCCTTATCCATTTGCTCATCAGTAACATAACCTTGATCGATAAAAACGGTATGCCATTGTCCGCCTTGGGTTTTGTGGCATGTAAGGGCGTAGGAAAACTTTATTTGAACGGCGTTAAAGTAAGGGTTCTTCTTGAGGAGTTCAAGTCGTTTAGCTTTCTGAGGAATATCCATATAATCTTCCATCACAGCATTATACAGCCGATTGTTTTCGGTGAGTGGCAAAGCTGGGGCATCAACCTCCAAGCTATCGAGGAGCACTTTAATTTCAATTTCCTTTTCGTCGGGATAATCCACCAATCGGGCGCTGATATCGGCAAAGTGAAAACCGTAGGCTTCTTCTCTTTTTTGAATGGACAGGAGCTCCAAAATGTCGCCATTGGCCAGAAAGCCGGCTTCAGAATTTTCCTCCAGCCAGAAATAATTATTCTTAACCACCATCAAATAATCGCCAGCATTGATTTGTTCTTCTCTAAAAAGGATGCGATTCCGAATTTCGCGATTGTATAAATTCGCTCTTTTGTTGGAACGGGTGATAATAACCGTTTTCTCAAAACCCTGATAGTCATAGCTTGAAATAAGTTCGTCGAGCAATTCGGCGCCTGGTAAATTCACCACATCGCGTTGAGCGTACAAATCAAAAAATGGGGTTTGGTATACTTCGTCCTTTATTTTCTGGCGCAGCAAGGTAGCATTATGCAAAATGCCTGATTTTTCGGCCTGACGCACCACCTCATCAAGCTCCAACTCCATGATATCCAATTTGAAAGCATTTTTAAGATATTGTGAATCCAAGGCAGGGCTCAAATTTACCCCAACTGGGGGCAATTGAGCCGTATCGCCAACAAAAATCAATTTGCATTGGTTTCCGTTGTAAACATATTCCATGATGTCGTAGAGAAGATTGCGCGCGCCGCTAATTTCCTTAGCCGTTTCATCTGGAATCATCGAGGCCTCATCCACAATAAAAACCGCCCGCTTATATTTGTTTACCTGAAGATTGAGAATGAGTCCACCACCTTGACCTGTTCGGGCAAAATAAATGCTACGATGAACGGTTGAAGCTTTATATCCCGAATAGTTACTAAGCACTTTAGCGGCCCTTCCTGTTGGCGCCATCAGGCGAAAAGGAATTTTGCGTTGATTCAAATATTTGGTTAAGGCCGAAATTAAGCTTGTTTTTCCAGTACCAGCGTAGCCCCGCAAAATAAATAAATCGTTAGTGCCCTCTTTATCAATAAAATAAGCCAATTGAGAAATCAGCACATCCTGTTTTGGCGTAGGGGTGTGTGCAAAAAACTGCTTTAGTTCTTGATAATTCAAATCACTGAAAAGGCTCATAATAGAAATTAAAATGGATAGCCAATGGCAAAGTTAAAGGCTGTACTCAATTTAGGAATAGTAGTTTGAGTCATCATCGACCAGCGTTTACCAGGGGCGAGATAAGGCTGATAAAGCGGATGAGCAATATCAAAACGCAAAACCAAAAAGCTCATATCGTAGCGAATGCCATAGCCAATATCAAGCGCCATTTTTTGATAGAAATTGTAAAAGTGAAACACCCCTTCGGGCATAACATCATTTTGTTTGATCAGGAAAATATTTCCGGCATCGGCAAAAATGGAGCCTTTCAATGCATCGCTAATCGGAAAACGAAATTCATAATTAATCTCAAGCCTTATGTCACCCGTCATTTCAAAAGTATTGCTGCGCGAATTATAACTCCCTGGCCCTAAAGTGCCTAAAGTCCAAGCTCTTAAACTATTTGACCCGCCAATATAAAAACTCTTTTCAAAAGGAGTAGCCACGGAATTGCTCAAGGGAATTCCCACGCCTATATTCGCTCTAAAAACGTGCATTAAGCTATTATTCATCATCGGAAAGTAGTAGCGATAATCCGTTTCGAAACGCAGAAATTGCGTATATGGCAAATTTCCAATCCAATATTGCCCTAGACTATCTTTCTCATTTCCAAAGACATTGCTCACCAAATTATACGGAATACCTCCCAACTCAACCTTCCCAAAGAAAAATCTAGAAGGCCTTTTTGACTGATATTTTTTTTCGTTGTACAGATAGGAATAGCTTAAAGCCAGCACCAAATGGTCTTGATACGAGTATTTGATTCGTGGATCTTCGTATTGATCAATAATGGCTTGAAACTCAGGTTCAGGCAAAATTTTAACAGAGCTAAGTTCTATCAAATTGAAAATATGGGAGTTATAGATTCCTGATACCCATCGAAAACCGAAGCTACCATTCAGAATAGTACGGGTGTAGTCGGGTCGGTCTTGATAGTTATAACCCAATTCCATTTTAGTTTTGGGGTTGAAATAGCGGGAGAAGAAATTTCGCTTTACTGGCGCAAAGAAGCGCGGTATTTCAAGCCCTGTATTAATCCCTGTTTCGAAGGTGTTGAAGATTTTGAGAACGGAATTAGGATCAGCAGAATTGGTTTTATTTTGTACTTCGAGAGCGCCCCTCAAATTGACCGAAAAAATCTCCCCATTTCTAAAGGTATTTCGGCTCACTAAACCAAAGCTTTGCTCAATCCCTAGATCTCCTCCAGTATTTTTCAATTCCGAATCCGTGCTAATGCTAAGCGCCGAGAGTTTCGAGAGTTGGATTATGCATTCCAACTGTCCGAAATTATCCACTTTTTCATTCAGGTCGTTCAGTTTAATATTGATAAATTTAAAAATATTCATATTAAACAAACTCTGATACGACTGGGCAATATCATCATATTTATAGAGGTTGTTGGGCTTAATAAAGATACTTTGTAAGATAGCTTTAGGATTTACGGCCATCTTATCGCGATGAATAAAAAAATACTGAAACTCTCCATGACGGTCGAAATCGAAGATAACGATGGTGGTATCATAGGGCGTTTCCACATCGGTATTTGACATTTCCGGATAGATGTAGATTCGCTTAATTTTGAATTGCTGGGATTCAATATAATAGCTTGAATCAGCGGTCTTTATTTGCTGATTTTCGATATGCACTTTTAAATCGATGGCATGCGAACCCAAAGTGGAATCTGCCTCAAAACTTATCTGCTGTTTGTTGAAATAGTAGTAGCCTAAATTGCGCAATGCCATTGAAATTCGATCGCGTTCGTCCTTAAGCTGGTTGCTAGAAAACACCTCGCCGCTACGCAAATTGGATTTTCCCCATTCCGCCAATACAAAAGTCTTGAGCTTTCGATCGCTGATATCAAAGCTTATATTTTGCAAAATATAGGGTTTTTGAGGGTAGATAACATATTTTACGCTGGCGGTTTTTAAGTAGTTGTTTCGGGTCACAAAAGGAATAATCGAAACATTATAATAGCCCAAATTTCGCAAATGCTGGGCGATGTTTTCAGCCGAGGAAACTATCAAATTGGTATCAAGTAAAGCTGGCGGTTCCCCAAGAGTTTGGGTGAGAAATCGCTCCGTCCAGCTGCTATCTTTAAACTGAGTTCCTAAATCATAAAACCAAAGATAAGGTCTTAAAATCAATAGTTTACGATTAGTTTTTTGAAGAAAATACGAACTGATATTATGGGTTTTTACCTTTTGGCCCTTGATAGAAAATTTACTTTTGGTGTACAAATAAGAGCCATCCGGAACGTTTCGAGTTGGAAAACATGAAGCTAAGCCAATCATGACCGCCACCAAAAGAATGATATGTACAATTTTTACCTTCACCTTATCTATTGAAATCGTCTACAAATTTACAAATTATCCGCTACAACTCACCTTATTTTGCGGCAGTCAACAAGAGAGAAATAATATTTATCAGTGCCACCGACAAAAGAGTAAATTACCACTTATAAATTCATAAATAATCTATATGCAATTAATTACAATTGCCAACAATGCTTCCCCAAAAGCCTACCCCCTGTTTAGAATATCTTTAAACTGGCTAATTGTATGACTATCAAATATCTCTATTAGTTTGTTAATGAGCTATTTTACTCGGCTATCCGAAAGAAGATGACCAAATTAGAAGTATAAGTTTATTATCTATTGACCTAAACACACCAGCATATTGTCTTTGATTGGGAGCGTCCAAAGTGTTTTGCTTGGGTATATATTTCAATTGAAAACGATTTGTTATGCCAGATTAGCCGAGCAGTGCACTCAATACTTCTCTAAGTGAGGTACATTTTAGCAAACGAGCAAAATAACCTAATGATATAATAATCTTTGTTTGAAAATTTCTTTACATAACTATCAGAATTACATAATTTTGCTGAATCTGATATGATTTTTGAACAAACTACCTCGAAGCAGAGCTATCGAGGTATTGTTGAAACAATAATAATACGCAGCAGAGCTGCGGGGAATTAACCCAAAGAGATTAAAGCGCAGGCTATTAAAAATGGAGAAGTGAGGATACATAAGGGTATAGTGACGGTGATGTATTAGTTTTCGGTGGTTTAAAGTTTAAGGTTTAAGGTTCAAAAGAACCGTCAGACCGAGTGATTTTTGGTTATTAACCTGAGTTCGATATAAAAAATTTAGCCTAAATGTAAAACAATAAGGATTGTTTTGTATCTTTATAGTGTTGAAATACAAATAAATACAAAAAATCATTCCTTCTGTTTACGAGCTCAAATTTAGTTGAAATTTTTTATTTAGCAGATGAATTCTGCAAAGATTTTGAAAAAGTAATGGTGGGACGCCAGTTACCGGCAGCTGATGGCAAAAAGCATAGAAATAAGCCATCAAAGCTCAATAACGCTGAAGTAATTACCATAATGATAGCCTTTCATTTAAGCGGTTATCGAACTCTTAAGTATTTCTATATCAATTATGTGCAAAAACATCTAATGGAATACTTTCCAGAAACTGTATCCTACAATAGATTTGTTGAACTTCAGCAAAAGGCTTTATTGCCCATGACCATATTCTTGAAGACATGGCGCCTTGGCCAAAGCACGGACATATCTTTTGTTGACTCAACAGCAGTGAGCGTTTGCAAGAATAAACGAATTTTTAACCACAAAGTATTTAAGGATATTGCTCAACGAGGCAAGTCAACAATGGGCTATTTCTTTGGTTTTAAGCTACATATCGTAATTAATGATAAAGATGAAGTGATTGACTTTGTAATAACACCTGGAAATGTAGACGATAGACAACCATTGCAAGACTCCAATTTCCTAAAAAAAATTGCAGGAAAACTATTCGCCGATAAAGGATATATTTCACAAAGGCTATTCGAGAACCTTTTCATTGACGGAATAAATCTTATCACAGGTATCAGAAACAATATGAAAAATCAACTTATGTCGATGTATGATAAAATAATGCTAAGGAAACGATCTATAATAGAGACAGTTAACGATGAGCTTAAAAATATTTGTCAAATCGAACACTCGAGGCATCGAAGCTTTGCCAATTTCATTTCTAATATGATTTCAGGTTTATTAGCCTATTCCTTCCTGCCTAAAAAGCCTAGTATTAATTACGAAACAGTAAGCAATAATGGTCAACTTGCTCTTTTTTAGCAATTTGCTTATGTCGAACTCAGGTTATTAGATTTTTAAAGTTGAGAACAATAGATATCCAAAAATTGTATCGAGGTCAAGGTATAAGGTTCAAAGTTCAAAGCCTTGTTGAACTGAGGAAAAGATAAATATTAGAAGATAAAATCTCCGTGTAACTTTGTGGATACTTTATGGAACTTTGTGTTACAGCTATTCCACAAAAGACTCAAAGGTAGACGATTGACTTTATTTGAGCAGCCACCCTTTAGGGTCGGGGCAAAGCTGCGAAAGTGAAAAACTAAATCGAATTCTGCCAAAACTCCGAAATACTATTCCAACTAATCATTTTAACTCCAGAAATTTCAATAGAATTTTCAGCGGTAGAAATTAGCATTTTATTAACCTTCGTTTCATGTTCAGGAAAGTTTTTGAGGTTTCTCACATAATCTTTATTAAAAGTGGCTCCTCCTTTTATTTCAATAGCCATAATCTCATTATTTCCTTGTTCAAGGATACAATCAATTTCAGTTCCATTACTCTCTCTCCAATAATAAACCGAAGGCTGTTTCCCAAAGTGATAATGTTGTTTTACAATTTCAGAAATTACCATATTTTCAAATAAAGAACCATAAAGGTAATGGGTTTTTAGCATTTCAGCGCTCGTAATCCTAAGCAATGAACAAGCTAAACCAGTGTCATAAAAATAAATTTTAGGAGCCTTGATTAATCGTTTGCTGTAATTTTTATGATAGGGTTGCAATTGAAATAGAATGAAACTCGCTTCAAGAAGTGATAACCACGACTTAGCCGTATTTACCGTTATCCCTGTATCGTTTGCTAGAGATGTAAGATTGAGTACTTGACCAATTCTTCCAGCACATAAACCCAAAAAGCGAGCAAAGGAATTCAGGTTTTCAATAGCCTTTATTGATCTGATGTCGCGCTCCACATAAGTAGAAATGTAGGAAGGGTAAAAATCGTTTGGATTGATTTCAAACTCAAATAACCGAGGATAAAAACCTCTCCAAAGGGTCGTGTAAACATCGCTTTTTGATTGAGGAATTTCGTTGATGGTAAATGGGAATAAATGGCTGATATACACTCTTCCGGCAAGCGATTGTGCTATTTTATCATTGAGTAAAAAGCTTTGTGATCCCGATAAAATATACTGCCCAGGTGTATTTCGTTCATCAGATATGACTTGTATATAATGAAACAACTCAGGTAAATTTTGAATTTCGTCAAAAATAACTTTTGGACCCGCTGATTTTAAGAAGCCCATTGGATCTGCAGAAATCATTTCTCGAAAATCGATACGCTCCAAATTAAAGTATTGATAATCTGAAAATATCGCTTTCAATAAAGTGGTTTTACCAGACTGCCTCGGTCCCGTTAATGATAAAATGGGAAACTGCTGAATCTGCTTTTTTAACTGTTCGGATAGATCACGCGCTAAATACATTGTATGCTATTTTATAATTACATTGCAAATATACATAGTTTTGTATTGTTTTCTGATTTTTAATTAAATTCTTAGCTTCACTCCCAACTCATTATAAAATTCAAAATTCAAAGCCTTGTTGAACTCGAAAAAATATAAATAGTAGAAGATAAAAATCTTTGTGTTACAGCTATTCCACAAAAGACTCAAAGGTTGACGATTGACTTTATTTGAGCAGCTACCCTCTAGGGCTGCGAAGATATTTGGAACACGGATGACGCGGATTTTGAAAAGTTTAAAGTTCAAAGTTCAAAAGAACCGTCAGA
>DYSI01000039.1 GCA_020718275.1 Draconibacterium orientale | reverse complement strand
GACTTCCATTCTTCAATCGCTTGATTCATTTGGTCTTTTTGCTTGCTGCTGGCTTGAGTTGAATTCTTCTGGAGAGTTTCTTTTAGTTGCTTAAGCATGAATTTTTTACCTGCAGGGCCGCCAAATTGATCAGCAAAGCCATCAGAGAATAAGTAGATTTGATCTCCAGTTTTAAATTCAATTGTAGTTTGACTGAAAGGCTGCTTTCGGTCGCTAATGGCAACGGGCATTTTATCCGCTTTATAAGTTTGTATTTCAGCATTCTGTTCATTCGAGATAAGGAGCATTGGGTTATTAGCACCAGCAAAAGCAAGGGTTCCATTTTTAATGTTAATTACCACCAAAGCCATGTCCATTCCGTCTTCTACACCTATTGTTTTCACTTGATCTTGTTCTTCTGAGCTTTCCTTTTGTTCTAAGGTAGTGATGATTTTATTTCGCAACAGATTAAGTATTTCAGCGGCATCAAAAATGTTTCTAACCCCCACAATTTCACTTAAAAACGAAACGCCCAACATGCTCATAAATGCGCCAGGTACTCCATGCCCAGTGCAATCTGCAACCGTAACCACGAGATAATCATCCTTTCCAAACATCCAATAGAAATCGCCACTTACAATATCACGAGGCTTGAACAAAATGAATAAATCGAGTAAATATTTCTTTAAAATATCCTCTTTTGGCAGTACAGCCTTTTGTATCCGCTCGGCGTATTGGATACTGCTTTTTAATTCGTGATGTATTTCCTCAATGTGCTCTTTTTGGAGCTGTATCTTATTGCGTTGATTTTCAATTTCTGCTTTTTGGTTCGCTAATAGATTATTTGCTTTTTGTTTCTGATTATAGCCTCTGATAACCATCAGGGTAAGCGCTAGCACAAGCATAAAACCGCCAATAAACACGGTGCGCGTTTTCTTCACTTCTTGCATAAAATCTTCTTCGGGCACCACCACGCCAATATAAAAAGTATTCCCATGGCATCCTGTATAAGGCTTTACTTCGCACCACCAGTTTTCACCATTATGCTCAAAACTAAAGGCTTTAGCTAGCTTTTCATGGCTCGGTTTCCATTCCTCTAAACTCGATTCTAAAATGGAATCCTTAATAAAGGCAGCATCTTGTAAAATGTATTTTTTGAGGGAATCTAGATTTGTAAACTTCTGATTTTTTGGTAAACCTATCAATTTCATGTCTTCAGTGAAGACAAATGCTAATCCGTTTTGGCTAATCTGAAGCGAAGATGTAAAATTCGAAATATCCATTAGCATAACATCGCAGGCAAATACCCAGTTTGTTTTTGCTTCGTCTTGCCAGCAAATTGAGGCCGTGATACCTAAATCTTTAGTGGTTTTAAAAATATAGGGTGGTGTCCAAATGGTTTGAGTCGGGCTTTCGTTTTTTATAGCGGTCTGATACCAAAGTTTTTCTAAAGGATTATTGGTTTTGTCTTTTTCTAAAATCCACTTTTCGAGCAGATTAGCTTGCAGGTTTTCGTCATAGGTCCACCTTTGCCGTTTTACGCTGCGAACGCCATTTTTAATGAGGGTTAAACGGTTTTGTCATGTACTATCTTCCTCTAAAATTAGTTATTCCTCGCCTAATGAATTTCCTATTAAGGTGGACGAAACTTGTTTGGAATTTTTGATGTAAGGGATAAAAAATGGATTTAATATTTCAGGGTTTAGGTTATAAAATAGCCCGGTTCGGCCTCTCTGTGAAGTGATTTTTACATCTTCTGAAACAATGTGAAAGAAATTATCCAGCTCGGTTTCGGTCTTTTTTATGGTTTGCTCAATCAGGCTTACCGATAAATTTTCAACGGTAACCGATAGGTTATAAAGCATAAATAGAAGTACTGAAATGGCTAGCGGCATCACAAAAATGATAATGCTGCGCAAATTGATATAATCTTTGTAAAATTTCTTTAATCGAGTACCTTTAATTGTTATTCCCATTCTAGTAAATGCCAAATTATCCGAATTGTAATCTCTTGTCGAACCCTTAACTGTTTAAGGATAAAAGGAAAGCCGTAAATTTATGAGAAAAGTATTTACATAAGACTCATTTTATTTAGGATAATCTTTATAACGCATTGCGCTACTAGCTTGTTAATAGTTCAATATTATCAATTTTCACTTTGAGATATCATTCAGATAAGTGGACAATTTTTGTACTTTTGCCCTGTCTTTTGATGTTAAAAGTAGCATTATTGTTTTAATTGACTTACTTTTTTATCATAGAAATCCAAGTATGCTGGTTTTATTCAATTTTTTGACTTTATGAGAAAATTCCTTTTATCCATCGTTTTTTTAAGTCTTAGTACTTTCATAGTACAAGCGGCAAACACCGAAACGCGCCGTTTTGGAGAGTTTCATTCGGTTTATTTCTTCGGTAATATCGAGGTCGAAATGATCAAATCGGATTCAAATTACGCAGTTCTAAGTGCTGATTATCTTGAACTAGGTACCGTGAGTACGGTTTTGGAAAATGGTCAGATGGTTATTAAGAATTTATCCATGACGAATGCCAAAGGCTTGAATATCAAGTTTTATTATAAGGCTTTGGATGAGGTCATTGCCAAAGCAGGCGTTAAATTAAAGGCCGCAGAGGTTTTTGAAAGTAAGTCGTTTAAAATTAGATTGAGTAAAGGGGCAAAAGCGAATATTAAGGTAAAATCCGATACACTTATTGCAGATGTAGTGCAAGGTTCCACACTGATAATTGGTGGTGAATCCTCTTTTTTGGATGTTAATACTAATAGTGGTTCTTTGTTTGAAGGTATAAAATTTACTGCTCACAATGTGGTCCTTAAATCCATCGCCGGCGCTACTATTGAAGTTCGTGTAACCGGTGAGTTAAATGCTAATACCAATACTGGTGGTAAGGTTTACTATTACGGAACTCCAACGATAGTGTCTCAAAAGGCCTTGACGGGCGGAATTATCGAAAGGAAAAAATAGGGATTCATGGAAAAAAAATATATTCTATCCTTTGACCAAGGTACTTCAAGTTCAAGAGCTATATTATTCGACCAAAAAGCACAAATCGTTGAGAAGTCTCAGTTGGCCTTTAGTCAGTTTTATCCCAAGAAAAATTGGGTGGAGCAAGATCCCATGGAAATACTATCTTCTCAGTTGCAAGCTGCGAAAGATGTTTTGAAGAACAATCGTATTTCAATCGATGATATTGTCGGTTTAGGAATAACTAATCAGCGGGAAACTACCATTATATGGGATCGACAAACAGGAACACCCATTTATCCGGCCATCGTTTGGCAAGATAAACGCACCGAAAATCAATGTCTTAAAATTCGAGCAAGTAAAGAGGAATTTATTCGTCAAAAAACAGGATTAGTCGTTGATTCCTATTTTTCGGCTACTAAAATTCAGTGGATACTAAATCATGTAAATGGTGCACGTGAACGGGCTGAAAAGGGTGAGCTCGCTTTTGGTACTGTCGATACTTGGTTGATTTGGAACCTTACCAAAGGGCAAAGCCATATCACTGATCTTACCAATGCTTCCCGTACGCTCCTTTTTAATATCAATACCCTGAACTGGGATCCCGAATTACTTGACTTTTTTAATATTCCAGCTGCGATACTGCCAAAAGTGGTACGTACAAGTGGAAAACTCGCAACCGTTGATGCCTCCTTTTTTGGTAAAGAATTAACAGTGGGCGCCATGATTGGTGACCAGCAAGCGGCTCTTTTTGGTCAAACTTGCTTTAAAAAGGGTATGGTGAAAAGTACTTTCGGAACTGGTAGCTTTATGCTGATGAATATTGGTAAACAACCAAAATTCTCTCAAAATGGATTGATTACTACCATCGCCTGGAATATTGATGGCAAAGTAAAATATGCCATGGAAGGTAATATTTTTATCGCTGGTGCTGCTATTAAATGGCTTAGAGATAAACTTCAAATTATAAATTCTGCTGACGAAAGTGAATACCTCGCCTATTCTGTTAAAGATTCTGGCGGTGTTACCGTAATCCCAGCTTTGGCAGGTTTGGGAGCTCCTTATTGGAACAATAGCGTGCAAGGTGCTATCCTCGGCCTTACTTTGGGTACTAAAAAAGAACATATTGTAAGAGCTACCCTTGAGTCAATTGCGCATCGTACCATGGATATGCTTATTGTTTTGGAGCAAGAATCCAATATCAAAATAAAGACGCTTTTTGTTGATGGCGGCGCTTCGGCAAATAATTTCTTGATGCAGTTTATGGCGGATATCATTCGTATTGAGGTTATTAGACCAAAAATTACTGAAACAACTTCGCTTGGGGTTGCTTATATGGCTGGAATGGCATTGGGATTCTGGACTAAGGAGGAGGTGTTAGCTATCCATAAAATCAATCGGAAGTTCAAAAGTAAAATGAATAAGGATGAAGCCGAAAAACTCTATGAGGATTGGAGTAAAATTGTAAAACATATTATTCAATCATCCAACCTCTAATTTCTTGCTCGTGGATTTCTTTTTTTAGTATATAAAAATGATTTAATATACTTTATAACAGTATGTTAGATTCTGTTTGGCCACTGTATTGATTCTTCCATTTGCTCCTTTTCTTTCTTTAATATTTTTTAGGAAAAGTTAAAAATATGTGAAAAATTAACATTGAAATGAACAATAGTTCATTATATTTGCAAAGTTAATTGATGATGGTTTTGCGATAAGCCAACTAAGATTAATGGTTAGTTTTTTCTATGGTTCCTTACCGAACCGAGTTTGGTTTTTATTTTTTTTAGTGTCGAAAAGCTGCCTTTGTGAAAAGACAGCTTTTTTTTTGATTATTTTTTGAAGTTAGGATGTTCAATTTTAAAATCTTCCCAATAATCTTTAATGGATTGCTTCATGTCTTTTCTTAATAAGAGAATGCCAACAAGATTAGGCAGCGTCATAAAGGCGATTGCAATTCCTGAAAAAGTCCAAATGATAGTGGTATCCACCACAGAAGCTAAGAAGAATCCTGCAATGTAAATTAAACGATACCAAAATACATATTTAACACCAAATAAATAAGTTACTGCTCGATCTCCGTAATATGACCAAGAAATAGCGGTAGAAAAAGCAAATAACAAAATGCCAATTGTAACAATATATTCCCCGTATCTGCCGAAGAAACCTTTTTTGAAAGCTTCAATGGTTAGCGGGGCACTATTGATTAAGCTTTCCCCGCTTATTTCAAACTGCTGGTTTGTGATTATACCATTTTTAACTGGAATTTTACCCGTATAGAGCTTGTTATTGTCTTTTATTTTAACATTTTCAGCCACTGATCTAGTATGAATTAAACTGACTGAATTTCTGATTTCTCCATCTTTAACATCAAGATTACCATTGAAAAGAGGAATATCTTTTTTGTTAAGAATATATAGTTTAAGAGTTTCAGCATCTTTTTGATTTTGCATATCGTAAGGACGTTCCAAAACTTTCATTGCGGAGTATTGAAAAGTGTTTTCAACTTTTTGATTCCAAACACCAGATGAAACAACAGCCAAGCCGGTAAGCGTACAAATAATAACGGTATCGATAAATGGTTCAAGAATGGAAACCATTCCTTCAGAAACAGGTTCATGCGATCTTGCAGCGGCATGAGCAATGGGTGCGGAGCCTTGCCCTGCCTCATTCGAAAATAAACCTCTATTTACGCCTCTGTTTAATGCAAATGCGACTGACGATCCTAAGAATCCTCCCACGGCAGAAGTTCCTGTAAAAACATTTCCAAAGATGGCGATTATACTGGGTATGATATTTTCCCAATTATAAATAATGACGCTAAGGGTTCCTAGGATGTATATGATTGCCATGAAGGGAACAAGTTTGTCCGTAACCTTCACAATTCGTTGTATTCCACCAATTATGATAAAGGTCAATAGGATTGCTAGCACCAAACCTGTAATCCAATGGTCAATACCGAATGAACTATAAAAGGAATTAGAAATGCTGTTTATTTGCGGCATATTTCCCGTCCCAAAGGACGAAATAATGGTTGCAAAAGCAAAAATTGCAGCCATCCATTTCATATTTAGCTTGTTCTTCATATAATACATTGGTCCTCCTGAGATAGTTCCATCGGCAGCAATTTCTCTGTATTTGTGCGATAAACTAACTTCTACAAATTTAGTAGTCATGCCAAGAAAAGCCGTCACGATCATCCAAAATAACGAAGAAGGTCCGCCAAGATGAATCGCTAATGCTACTCCTGCTATGTTGCCCGTTCCAACAGTTCCTGACAGAGCCGTTGCTAAAGCTTGAAAATGAGTAGCATCTCCTTTGTCTCCCTGCTTATCGTATTTGCCTTTTACAATCCGTATAGCATGTCTAAAAAAACGTATTTGTGGAAAATTAAGGTAGAAAGTGAAGAATAATCCTGTGCCAATTAAAAGAAAAACAAACCATGAGGATCCTCCGATATAACCGTCAATCAACTCCAAAAACGTGTTTATTTGTTGCATAAATAATAGATTTTAAGTTTAATATATTGTGCACTTTCTATTTTTCACAGCCTACACATCTTTTGCTTTCGGGCTTAATCAATAGCCGTGGTATAGGTATTTCTTGTTTGCAAATTTCGCATTGACCAAAATACACTTGATCAATTTGTGAAAGAGCCGACTCTAAAACCCCGAGGAGCTTTGTTTTTTTATGAATGTTCTCTTCAGCAATTTGGTTTTGCCTAATTTGCTCAACACGATTGCTTTGATCAATGGCACAATCACTCACTATGATTGTTTTGATAGCTTTGGTGGCATTTATTTCCTCTCGGATTTGTTGGAGGCGGCTTAGGATTTTATTCCTTATTTCTTGCTTTTGTGCTTCATTCATGGGATTGCTAAATTACAAAAAACTACGTATTGCCTCGTCAATTATTATTCTTTTTGACAATACTTAAAAATGTTTATCCATTTTTTTGCAGTAGTATTATTTGTTATTTTATTCCTGAACATTTTGTGCTTATGGATGTTTTATTTTTATTAACTTTGTCGTATTATTCACTTAACACACAATATAATTATGAAGAAAACGCTACTTAGTTTATTATTCGCTTTCATAGCTACTTCTATGATTGCTCAGTCAATTTCAGCTTTTCAAGAAAGCTCTCCAAATGCCCCCAATCCAACCTCGGTTGCTAAATCTGCTTGGACTGTACAGTTTAATTATCCTGAAGTTCTTATTGCTTCGGCAGGAAGTGAAACAGATGGTAACTATTTTTACATTACGCAATGGAATTCCAATAAGATTTGGAAACTTTCATTAGCAGGTGTTTTAGTGGATAGTTTCTCCATTCCCGGTGTCACTGGATTGCGAGATCTTGCCTATGATGGAACCTATTTCTATGGTGGTGCTTCAGCAAATACCATTTACAAAATGGACTTTACAAACCATACTTTGGTTGGTAGCATTTCGTCGCCTTCAGTAACCGTTCGTAACATTTGTTATAATCCTACCGCAGATGCATTTTGGGTTGCTAATTGGGCTACCGATTTTAACCTAGTAAGTCGTACAGGAACTGTTTTAGCAACTATCTCTGCGGCTACTCACGGACAAACTAGTATGTATGGAACTGCTTATGATACGATTACCCCAGGTGGACCGTATATTTATGCGATTAATGCAAACAGTGCTGTGAATACTACCATTACGCAAATTAACGCGGTTACTGGATTGCCCACAGGATTGTCTCACGATATGACTACTGATGTTTGCCCAGTTGGTGGTATTGGTGGTGGATTATGGATTGCTCCTAATATCGTTACTGGTACAGTTACCCTTGGCGGAGTTATTCAAGGAATTAATATTTTCGGTTATGATTTGGCAAGTATATCTCCAGATTCATTCGACCTTGAAGTAACTACTTTAAACCTCCCATCGATGGTGCCACAAGGTCAAAATTTTAATATCGCTGGGGTAATTACTAATCAAGGTACTGAGGCCATTACTTCTTTCGAACTTAATTATAAAGTAGATGCTGGAACAGTGGTAACACAATCAGTAACAGGCGTTAATATTGCAAGTTTTGCTACTTATAATTTTACCCACTCCACGCCTTGGGTTCCTGCTAATGGTTCTCATACCATTTATGTTTGGACTAGCAATCCTAATAACCATATCGACCAATCTACTGGTAACGACTCGATTCAAATGAGTATCATTGCCTATGACCCAAGTTCTGCGGTTCAACGACTTCCCCTTCACGAATCTTTTACCAGTTCAACTTGCGCGCCTTGTGTCACTGGAAATGCTAATATGAAAAGTATTTTTACAGCTAATCCAAACAAATGGGTGTTGCTTAAATACCAAATGAGCTGGCCTGGTTCTGGTGATCCATATTATACTGCCGAAGGGGGCACTCGTCGTACTTATTATAATGTTAGTTCGGTGCCAAATCTAAAAGTGGATGGTGGTTTCGCTTTCGATGATAATTCAAGTAGCTATACTACAACTGCGCTCAATGCAGCTTATGCTGTTCCTTCTTTTGTGGATTTAACAGCTGATTTAGTGATGCTTGCCGGTCAGGATTTAAAAGTGGATGTAAATATTGATCCTAATATTGATCTACCAGCCAGTGTAAAACTGTTTGTTGCAATTGTTGAAAAAACAACCTTCAATAATGTTGGAAGCAATGGTGAAGTTGAGTTTGATTATGTGATGAAGAAAATGCTTCCTGATGCTAATGGTAAAGTAGTTGGCCCTTTGACTAACGGGACTGCCCATGCCGAGACTTTGAATTATACTTTTGTTGGTAATTACCGCTGTCCAGCGAATGCTACTTCTCCAATCAATCACAGCATCGAACATTCTATCGAAGATTTTAATAATCTAATTGCCGTAGTTTGGTTACAAGATGTTAATACTAAAGCTGTTTTTCAAGCTGCTTATTCTAGTGTAACTTTAGGCTTGCAATCAGCTGAGGTAAAAGCGATGGAATTAACGGTTAGTCCTAATCCTGCTTCCAATCAGCTTACAATTAAATTTAATGTTGAAAAAACTCAATTGATTGACGTAAAGGTAATTAGTACCTCTGGCAAGTTGATTTATAATCAATCTGCATCGATGCCTCAAGGTACTCAATCTTTGGATTTAAATATTCAAGATTTGGCGGAAGGTATTTATTTTGTAAGTGTTAGTACTTCTAATGGTTCATATACTAAGCCAGTAGTTATTAAACATTGATTTTAATACACTTTCTGTACATAGGCGGAGGTCGATTTTAAGATCGACCTCCGCTTTTTTATGCCGCTAATGCCGATTTCCTAAGCACATTAGGGTTTCTGTTTTTTACTTTAAAACCTTTTGCATAATAACTTACTTTTGAAGATTCTTAAATGTAGCGGTATGAAATATATATTTTCAGTCATAATATTGATGCTGAGTGTGTTACTGTCGAACTCACTTGTTGCCCAAGAGAGTCATGATTTCGAAATTTCCAAAAATTTAGATATTTACACTTCCTTAATTCAGCAATTAAATTTGCATTATGTTGATGAAATAAAGCCTGGCGAATTATCCAAGTCAGCCATAGACGCCATGCTTGCTGGATTAGATCCATACACCGTTTATTACCCTGAATCAGAGATTGAAGATGTTAGGTTTTTACAAACTGGGCAATATGGTGGTATTGGCTCTTTTATACATCAAAAAAATGGTAAATTCTACGTCGGTACTCCTCATCCTGGTTTTCCCTTTCATCGTGCTGGAATAAGAGCGGGAGATCAATTATTGAAAATTGATAATGAATCGGTGGATGGTAAAACTATGGATGAAATTTCAGATCGGCTGAGAGGCGTTGCGGGCACCGAAATTACGATTACGTACCAAGCTTCTAAAGATCAAAGTGTGAAGCAAGTGCTGATTAAGCGCGAAGAAATTGAGGTGAAAGATGTGCCATATTTTGGAATGATTGATAAGGAAACGGCGTATATCAAGCTCGAAAGTTTTAAACAAAGAGCCGCTGAGGAAGTAAAATTGGCGCTAGATAGCCTTAGTAAAACTAATTCAATAACTTCTTTGGTGTTGGATCTTCGCGATAATGGCGGAGGTCTTCTTTTTCAAGCTGTGGAGATTGTGAATTTATTTGTTGAATCTAACGAGTTGATTGTTAGTACTAAGGGAAAAACTAAAGAGGAAACATTTGCCTATCGTACACAGCATAAGTCATCTTATCCTGCTTTAGATATTGTGGTGCTGATTAATGAACGCAGTGCATCGGCAAGCGAAATTGTGGCTGGTGCCTTGCAGGATTTAGATAGGGCAGTTGTTCTAGGGCAAAAAAGCTATGGTAAAGGCTTGGTGCAAAAGGTTTTTCCCCTGAGTTACCGTGCGCAAACTAAAATTACTGTAGCCAAATATTATATTCCCAGCGGGCGTTGCATTCAGTCAATGGATTATTTACATAAGGATGCTAATGGTAAGGCGATTAAAACACCCGATTCGTTGATGGCTACCTTCAAAACTAAAAACGGAAGACTGGTGAAGGATGCTGGCGGTATTATTCCTGATGTAATTACCCAAGAAGCCGAAAATTCAGAACTGATTATTGCGCTTACCAATCAATTGATATTCTTTGACTTTGCAACTCAGTATTTTAATAATCAAAGTGTTATCAGTAATTTTGCTGATTTTAAGATAGAGGATGATTTATATGCCCTGTTTCTTAAATTTGTGGATGAAGCTGGTTTTAAATATCAAAATTCTGTCGAGTTGCAGATTAGTAAGCTTGAAGAGATGTCGTTGAAAAATCATTTGTCTATTTCAAAAGAGTTAGAAATATTGAAAAATAAGCTTGCCGATTTGAAAAAGGAGGAGTTTAATGCGCAGCAGCTTGCTATCAAAAACGAGTTATTACAAGAAATTGCCTCACGCTATTTTTATTTTTCGGGTAGAGTGGAGGCTCAGCTGCGAAACGATCAGCAGGTGCGCGAAGCTCAGCAATTACTACAAAATAAGACAAAATATCAACAATTATTGATACCGAGTAGACCTTAATTTTGTGTTATATCCATGCAATAAATAGCGATTTGTCTAAGTTATCATCATATAAGTTTGTAAAATCAACAGGAATTCTTTTTACTCAATGCAGCAGTCAAATTATCGCAGATATTTGTATTATACTTCGTTAATACTCATTGTCTTAGGCCTACCTTTTTCTAAAGCCTTAATTAGCTTTGGCCAAGTTGGTATGGCTATATTATTTTTATTTGACATGAATTTGATGGCAAAACTGAAATCTTTTTTTCATAATAAAGCCGCCATTGCCTTTTCCTCCATTTATTTTCTTTCTATTCTTGGCTTGCTGAATACTGATAATTTTTCAGGAGCACTTATGGATATCCAAATAAAGCTCCCAATTTTACTTTTTCCTTTGGTGTTTGCAACCGAACCACCACTTGCTTACAAAGAAATTAAGGCTTTTGCACTTTTGTTTTCAGCGGCAGTGACGGCCTCTATCACTTTTAGTTTTGGATTTTATCTGTTTCAAGATTTAGCTGATTTTCGAGATGCCTTTTTGTTTGTCTCTCACATACGTTTAAGTTTGCAGGTATTGCTAGCTATGAGTTTTCTGCTGTTCTATGCATACGATAATGACCTGCGATTTACCACAAAATTTCGATACTTTTTTTTAATAGTGGCCGCTTTGCTTTTCGTTGAAATGCTGTTTTTGGAATTGCTCACTGGGATGGTCGTTTTCTTGGTGGCGGGCGCATTTTTCATCCTTCGTTTTGTCATTCGTAAAAAGGGATCTAGCATGCTTTGGCTTACTTTCGTTATCGGGGTAATGCTATTGTTTGGTTTTGGCTGGAGTATTTATAACATAGTATATCAATATTCTACTCCCGAAAAAGTAGTTCTGTCGAATCTAGATTCGCATACTAGGCTCGGAAATCCATACCAACACCGTCCTCTAGATTATAATGTTGAAAATGGGAGTTATATTGGCTTGTATATTCAGCAGGATGAAATGAGAAAGCTTTGGAATAGTCGCTCAAGTTTTGATTTTGACGGAAATGATGAAAGAAATCAAGCAATTCAGCAGACCCTTTTGCGATACTTAAACTCAAAACATTTGCGAAAAGATGCTGAAGGTGTAAATTCGCTTACCAAGGAAGATATCCGTTTTGTCGAAATGGGGATTGCCAATGTTGAGTACACCAAAAAATTCAGTTTGGAAAAGCGTATTTATAAATTGCTGTGGGAGTATGATTTATATAAAAAAGGTCATTACGATTATGGGCATACTTTAATACAAAGGATCGAGCTTTGGCAAACGGCTTTCAGTATTTTTAAGCAAAATCCTATCTACGGAATTGGCACTGGCGATAGTAAAGATGAATTTCAAAAGATGTTTATAAGTAAAAATTCGCCCCTAGTAAATTCTAAATTAAAGGCTCATAACCAATTTTTGGGGGTGATGGTCAACTTTGGATTAATTGGTTTGTTGGTTTTCCTTTTTGCCCTTTTTTATCCTCCAAGCATTCTTAAAATATGGAATTTGCCTATCTTTTTTTATTTTTTCAGCATTATGCTGATTAGTATGCTGTGGGAAGATACTATTGAAACCCAGGTAGGCGCAAGCCTTTTTGCATTCTTCTTTTCTTTTTTTATGTTTAGCAAAAACTTTAAAAAGGAAATCCTGAAATAGAAACTATTTCAGGATTTCAGAAGTATCGAACGTTTTGGATTACCTGATGAAAAGCATTTCTCGGTATTTAGGCATTGTCCATAATTCATCATCCACTATCAATTCTAGCTTATCGATGTGAACCCTGATTTCATTTAGATAAGGTTTCACTTTATTCGAATAAGCATGTGTTTGCGCTATCGAGTCGTTAATCGCATTCGCAAGTTTACGCTCTTCGGTCATGTGGTCAACGAGTTCTTTGATGCTTGAAATATGGTTTGAAATTTCTTTTAGCGTGCTTAGTTGCAAGCTGGCTTGACGATTAAACTCACCGGTTTTGAGCAAATCACGCATCCCTCTAACATTTTCAATTAGGATATTTTGATATCGTATGGCTGTTGGAATGATATGATTAACCGCCAAATCGCCTAAAACACGCGATTCGATTTGAATTTTCTTCCTAAAAGTTTCCATCCTAATATCATAGCGAGCTTCCATCTCGCGCGGACTTAGAACATTTAGTCTATCAAACATTTCAATGTTTTCCTTACTCACAAATGCTTGTAGTGAGACGGGTGTGTCACCAATATTAGATAAGCCACGCTTGTTTGCCTCAATTACCCATTCCTGTGAATAGCCATTTCCCTCAAAGATGATTTTACGACTCTCATGGATGTATTTTTTAAGCACCTGAAATATTGCTTCATCTCGTTTGATTCCTTTATCGAGTAAGTTTTGTATATCATCATGAAAAATGTTGAGCTGATTGGCCATGGCCGTATTCAAGGCTACCATTGGCGAGGAACAATTCATGGCTGACCCAACGGCTCTAAATTCAAAGCGATTTCCCGTAAATGCAAAAGGGGAGGTGCGATTGCGATCCGTATTGTCAAGGAGAATTTCTGGAATTTTTCCAATATCCATTTTGAGCTCCGTTTTCTTATCTGGAGTCATCTTAGTTTCACTTACGCTATTTTCAATGATGTCAAGCATTTTGTTGATATGCGAACCTAGAAAAACAGAGATTATAGAAGGGGGTGCCTCGTTGGCTCCTAAGCGGTGCTCATTTCCTGCAGTTAAAATACTGGATCTCAATAGATCTGCATTGTCCATCACCGCTTTCATGGTGTTGACAACGAAGCTTAAAAAGCGCAAGTTTGATTTAGGGTTTTTGCCAGGACTCAACAAATTTATGCCTGTATTAGTGGCCATTGACCAATTATTATGTTTTCCGCTCCCATTAATTCCTGCAAATGGTTTTTCGTGAAAAAGTACTCTGAATTTGTGTTTTACTGCAGTCTTTTCCATAATGGCCATTAATAATTGGTTATGGTCAACAGCTAAGTTTACTTCTTCAAAAACCGGCGCACATTCAAATTGATTGGGCGCAACTTCATTATGCCTTGTCTTGACGGGAATGCCAAGTTTATAAGACTCATGTTCAAAATCATACATAAAACTAGCGACTCGAGCTGGAATTGCGCCAAAATAATGGTCTTCTAATTGCTGATTTTTAGCTGAAGAATGTCCCATTAAAGTACGCCCACAAAGCATTAAATCTGGTCTGGCATTGTAAAAGGCTTCATCAATCAAAAAATATTCCTGCTCCCAGCCAAGCGTTGCATGTACTTTCGTTACTTCTTTGTCAAACATATTGCATACGCGAACTGCGGCCTTGTCGAGTGCGTGCGATGATTTCAGCAAAGGGGTTTTAAAGTCGAGGGCTTCTCCTGTATAGGCGACAAATATGGTAGGAATGCATAAGGTACGGTCGATAACAAAGGCTGGCGAAGATGGATCCCAGGCGGTATAACCTCTGGCCTCAAAGGTGTTACGGATTCCTCCGTTGGGAAAACTTGAAGCGTCAGGTTCTTGCTGGACTAATAAATCTCCATGAAAATTTTCAATTACACCGCCATCTACAGTAGGTTCAAAAAAAGCATCATGCTTTTCTGCTGTGGCACCATTCAATGGTTGAAACCAATGGGTATAATGCGTTGCTCCTCTGTCCAGTGCCCATGCTTTCATGCCAAGCGCTATTTGATTGGCGATGCGTCGGTCGATCTTTTTTCCTTCGTCGACTGCTGCTTGCACTTCTTCAAATGCTTCCTTTGATAGATAGGATTGCATCTTTTGCTTATTGAATACATTTATTCCAAAAAAATCAGACGTTTTTATGGAATCATATTCCACCGGAATTATTTCCCTCTTCTTGGAGTCTTCCAATGCTTGAAATCTTAAATTGGCCATTTTGCAAAAAAATTAAATTAGACTGCAAAAATAGTAAAATATTTATCATACCCTAATTTATTAAGGGGGGTGATTAAGTAAATTACTATTATAAATTATGTAATAGCTAAAATAATATGGGGGTGTATGGCTAATAGTATAAAATATTAAAAGCTTAAATCTTTTCAGATAGAGCTAAATCCAAAACCATAGTTTTTGTTAAAATAGAATTTATTTTTCACGCTCTTCAGTTTTTATTTCTATATTTGATTCTTAAAGATTTTGCAATTCACCGATGAATTATATATTACAAAACATTCTGCTTTCGCTTCTTTACCTGCTGATTCCCGCATTGGTGATTCATTATGCGGGAAAGTTTTTTCTTATTCGAAAGGCTGGAAATGTGGCAGTGGTTTATCTTCTCGGTTTAATTTTAGGCAATACTGGCCTTATCGATAATCATTTTTATCAGATTCAAGAACTGTTTTCTAATGTCATTATTTTAATCGCTTTGCCTGTGTTGCTTTCTGGTATGGATTATTCGAGTGGATTTAAAATGGCACCTAAAACATTTATTTCCATGTTATTAGGTGTACTTTCTGTTTTTGTGGTGGTTTTTCTTGGTTTTTTTCTTTTCAATCGCATTACGCAGGATAGCTGGCAAATTTCTGGCTTATTGGTTGGTTTATACACAGGTGGGACTCCAAATTTAGCGGCCTTGAAAGTGGCGATTCAAGTACCTGCTCATACCTATATAATGGTGCACGCCTCGGATATAATTTTCACAGGGGCTTATCTGTTTCTGATGATGAGTGTGGGTAAACTAATTATTAAGAAATGGCTGCCTTTTGGCTATATGTACCGTGGAAAATTTACGAATCGAGCCTTTGAATTTACTCATAATGAGGATTATAGCTATTTTTTCGCTTCTTATAATTTTTGGCCTACGATGGGACTTTTAGGTATCGCCATTTCTATATTTGCCATTGGGGCAGGAGTGATGCTCTTTGTGCCTGAAAAGTATGGAACCTTATTAGAAATTCTTATAATAACCACTTTAGGTATTGGTCTTTCCTTTATTCCTCAGTTGCGCCGCACCCCAAAGTCCTTTGAGCTAGGCATGTATCTAATCCTTGTTTTTAGTTTTGTCGTGGCCTCAATGGTTGATTTTTCGCAACTGAGTCGGGTGGCGATGCCGATATTTCTCTATGTTAGTTATACCATTACGGCTTCTTTGCTTCTACATATCTTATTGGCACGCCTTTTTAAATTGGATGCTGATACGGTGATTATTACCTCCACTGCTTTAATTTGCTCTCCGCCTTTTGTTCCCATAGTAGCTGGTTCGCTCAATAATAGAGCGCTTATTATCAGTGGATTATCAGTTGGGATTATTGGTTATGCGGTAGGTAATTATTTAGGAATTATCATGGCTTTGATTCTAAAACCATAGACCATTTAACCAAATTTTTTCAAATTTATTTGGTAATAAAACTCGAAATTTTTTTCAAGAATTGCTCTCTTCTTACTGGTTTCTCAATTATTTCGTCAAAACCAACATTGGTGAAACTGTTGCTTTCGTAAGAGGTATTTAAAGCGGTCAGCGCAAATATTCCTCCAGTATAACCTGATTGCCTCAATATTTTTGTGGCTTCCATTCCATTTACAATGGGCATTTGTATATCCATTAATATTAAATCAATTGGCTGCTTCGATTGATGATAATTTATAACTTCCTGGCCGTTTTTTAAATGAATGATACTCGCTTTTGTTTGCTTCAAGATGAGGCGAAGGAGCTCAAAATTAATTTGATCATCATCTGCAATCAATATAATTTTGCCTTCCAATGGGTAATCGTTATTCATTATTTTGCAGAATTTGATAGGTGTTATGGGTTGATTTTCTGTAAAATAAGAAAAAGCCTGCAATCACCACTGGAATACTCAACCATTGTCCAATATTGATTAGCATATCTTTTTCTTGAATTACTTGATCATTCTTAATAAATTCAACGATGAATCTAAAACCAAATGTGAAAATAAAAAATAACCCTAGTATTTTTCCATTGTAAGGTTTGGCCTTTTGGTTCTGATAATACATCCATAAAATACTAAAGAGTGTAAAATAGGCTAGGGCTTCATATATTTGAGTAGGATGTTTGGCAGTGGTTTCCATGTTTCTTTCAAAAATAAACCCCCAAGGTAGACTTGTTTCATGCCCGTAAATCTCGCTATTCATCAAATTTCCCAGTCGGATTAATCCCCCTGTCAAGGCAGTAGGAATAGCAATGCGATCTAATAGCCAAAGATAGTTGCGCTTTTGTTTTACACTGTAAAAATAAGTGCTAATAATTATTCCAATAGCACCGCCATGGCTTGCTAGTCCACCATGCCAAACCATAAGTATTTCTGAAGGATTTTGCAAATAATACTGAGGCTCATAAAAGAATACATGCCCCAAACGGGATCCTAAAATAGCACCTATTACCGTATAAATGGTTAGCTTATCCACCTCGTTGGGATCTAAAGCTGCATCCCGATAAAACTTTTGTACAATATAAAAGCTTATCATAAAGCCTGTTGCAAAAAATAATCCGTAATAACGAACTTGCAAACTTCCAAATGAGAATATCTCTGGGGAGACATTCCAATTAATATAATTAAGTATCCACATGATGCAAAAATATAAGAATTTGGATAAGGTTCTACAATATTTTTGTAATTTGAAATATAATATATTCGCGTCTTACACGTTTTTTTGTTTTAATTTGTTAATCAATCTTATAATTTTGAATTTGCGACTCTTCCCTTTCGTTAGTCTGATTATCTTGTTGACTTTGGGCTCCTCAAAAGTTTACGCCCAAACAGCGGGTAATTATGTATTTCAGTTTTTGAATACTGCTAACTCAGCTCGAGTTGCGGCTTATGGTAGTAATTTTTTGCCTATCGATGACGATGATCTTGACTTAGTGTATGCAAATCCCTCTCTAATTAGTTCCAAATTACATCATAATTTATCTATTAATTACCTAAATTATTTTTCTGGGGTAAATGCTGGCGTATTAAGCTATGCTCATGATTTTAAAAAAATTGGAACACTGGCTGCGACTATCCAATTTATGAACTATGGTGAGTTTATTGAAAACAACCAAGCGGGGGAAAATATTGGAAGATTTTTTGCCGCTGATTATGGTTTTATTATCGGCTGGTCGAAACCGCTTGCCGAGCATTGGCGTATTGGCGCTAACCTTAAGAATATCTATTCTGTTCTCGATCATTATACTTCTTACGGCTTGGCTGCTGATGTGGCTTTAACTTATTCGGATCGAGATGATCAATTAGCGAGTTCTATTATTTTTAAAAATATGGGAAGGCAGATTACCAGTTATAACGGTGAGCAAAACGAGCCAATTCCTTTTCAGATTCAATGGGGTATTGCTAAAAAGTTTGAACATGCGCCTTTTCGATTAATTTTTCTATTAAATGATTTGCAGACTTGGAATCTTAGATATGAAGACCCTAATGAGGCAAATCAAACTAGTTTTTTCAACGAAAACCAAAACGAGCCAGCTCCATTAGCCCAATTTGGGGACAATGCACTTCGTCACTTAGTAATGGGAGTTGAGTTTTTGCCGGGTAAAGGTAATTTTATGCTCCGCTTAGGTTATAACTATCGTCGGCAACAGGAGATGCAAATCGCCAGTAGAACTGCAATGACTGGTTTTGCTTTCGGACTTGGTTTTAAAGTATATAAGTTGAAAATTAGCTATACTCGCGCTACTTATCACCTTGCTGGCGCTAGCAATACCATTGGTATTGGGACTAATTTTTCTGACCTTTTCACTAGCACTTCCACTGTGGAAACTCCTGCAGGCTTATAATTTTTATACGATTATCTATTCTTTTTCTTTTTTATAGCTCAAAAATATTCAAACTTACCACCCAATTCGTAGTATTTTATGTATGCTTGCAAAATAGTTTGTGTGCATTGACCGTTTTCCCCTAACGATTAAAATTAATCAGTAAGCTGGATTTTATTGCCAACCTGCTTTTTCCACTTACATTTAATTATTATTCAGTGTTGTCCGATAAAAAAA
>DYSI01000007.1 GCA_020718275.1 Draconibacterium orientale | reverse complement strand
TTCTAATTTGCGACAAGGGAAAGTGAAAAAAATGAATTTTTAGAACCCACCTATAGTTTTAATTAAATATGCACATTATGAATACAGAAAATTGCCCACTACTAGAAAAATGTCCACTTTTCAATAATCAATTATTGAAACGTCAAGAATCTGCCGAAACTTATAAAAAGCTATATTGCCTGAAAGCTGCTAAATTCTCTGATTGTAAGCGGTTTATCGTCTCATCACAAGTGGGGAGGTGTGCTGATTACGTGCTGCCAAATAGTTTTGATTCTGTGGAATCGCTTATTGATAGGATGCGAAAGGATAAAATAATTTCCTAATTCTTCTTGGTTTGTAATAAAGCTTCAGATTAGCAAATCAATAAAAGCTTTGTTTATCTTTGCTCGATTTTTAAAACCTATAAAAGTATGATACAAAGAATTCAAACTGTATACCTCGCTTTAGTTTTTCTATTGGTGGCGGCCATGTCATTTTTGCCTTTAATAGTTTTTCATGCTGATGAAACTGTTTTTTATATGAACTTATTTCGCTTTGAGGGAGGTGCTAATTTCGCTCTTCATCCTGTTCTCCCAAATATTTGGCCATTGCCAATTTTAGCGTCTTTACTTGCCATTTTGAGCATTATTAGCATTTTTAGATTTAGGAATCGCCGCCAACAATTGCTTATCAATTCCTTGAATATGTTGGTAAATTTTGGTTTATTGGTTTTGATTTTTGTATTTGCAGATGCTGCAGCCAAACTGGTAGAAGTTGAAGATAGAGTTATTTATGATGTGGCTGCCTATTTTCCAATATTGACCGTTTTGTTTTTAATCCTTGCCAATCGTAGCATTCGTAAAGATGAAAAATTGGTGAAAGCTGCGGATCGTTTGCGCTAAATTATTCCTTAACTTATTCGATGTAAATTCAAAAATTAATTCCTAGATTAATAGGCTTTTATGCTTTTCTGCGGGATTATCTTCCCTATGCTTCTTCGTACCAGCTTGCCGTGTTTATTAATAAGCCTAGATTGTTGGTTGATTATTAGATTATTAGAAGTCTAATTTTTTTAAACCCTAAATCAATTTTACGAAAAAGTGGAAGTTTTTCTCCCTTGTATTTATTTAAAATTTCTCTAGCATGTACCTCCGCATCCATTTTGCAATAGTATCTAAAAGTTTTGCTTAGAATTTTAATTTTTGCCTTGCCTTGATAAGCGTCGTAGAGTGCTAGATTGGTTGGTGTATCAAAATTCAAATACTCGGTAATTCTCTTTTGATTCATACCAATGGATTGTAGAAAATCCCAATGCTGAAAAAAAACGGGTGTGCTGCCGTTTATTATCTGGTATCGCATACCAAGAGTATGAATAGGGACTGCTAAATCTTTATGGAAGCATTGAATTGAAAGCTGTAAAGCCAATGAAATACGCGATTCATGGGAACTCTGTAAATTAGTTGCCTGCGTCTTTTGCCAATATTCATTCGCCCGATCTTCTGTAAAATTAAGCGCATAGGCATTATTGAAGAATGTCCTTTTTTGTGCGCTTGCAATTGAATCGTTTGGAAAAAGGCAGCGTTGCACAATTTGATAATAAAAGGATAAACTACTGTTATCCAACAAGTAATAGCTGTTAGATAATTCGTTTAGAAATTTGGAAGCCATCAGTGTTTCCGAAGAATAAATTAGATTGCTAGCCACTAATTCGGCATTTATCAAATTATCTTTAATTAATAAAGTTTGCGCTTGACTATTAATTAATTTTAGATATTGATATTCAGTTTTAAGCTGAAATTGCGCATTGGCGCTTAGAACAAGTAGGCTAAATACGGTGCTAAGGACTAGGTATATTGGTTTCATGGCTAAAATCGATAGGAAATGGAAAGGTTTGGCGATAAATTATTTGGATAATTTACTTGTGTTAATTGATTCATCTTAAGCTTAATACTATATCGATATCGAATTAGCTCTTGCTTTTTTTCGAGCCTCATTTTACCATGAATCCAGTCGAAAAGATAAGATGAAACAATGATGGACATCGAAGAATAGAATATTACTTTATCGGTTTTATATTCAGAACCTAGCGTAGGAATCTCTAGGATGGATTTGTTAATCTTGTTCATCGAACTATAGTTGTATGCCAAACCGGCATAAGCCGCTACCCTAGTGCCTAATAGACTATAGCCCATGGTGTAATCTTTTGCTCGAAAGTGAACATATCCAGGTACTATTGCTGCATAAGCCATATCGAGCATCCGAATGTTTCTGGATAAAAGTTGGTATTCTTTGAACTGGGTATTTTCGTAGAGTGACGACATTTCTACGTTTTCATCTTTCATACGGGGATAAATATCAAAATCTTGGGCTTCGACTAGTTTTCCGGCTAAAAGAAAAAGAAGAAGCATCGACCAAATTGTTGTTTTCATTTTTTATGCGTTTTAAGATTGACAAAAATAATCAACAAAACTAGAATTTCGACAAAAGTCGATTGGTAGTATATTCAACAATTGCAAAGGTAATTAGGTTTATCAGTTCTTACTTTATGATTTCCAAAAGATAAACTTCTGGTTTTTCGGTTACGTTGATGATTTTAAAATGCTCAGGATATTTCTGGTAAATTGGTAAAAAATATTTTTGACTCAAGCCATCACCATAGAAAACGATATGTGTATAATCGCGTGTTAATTCTTTGAGGGCATCAGCTGGGTCGTTTATTTTACGAATACCATTTACAAAATGTCCTGAATATAAATGAAATAGCATTGGTTGGCGGCACACAATAACGGCGTTTTCGGGTAAATTCTTTTTAGTCCATTCTGCCATTGCAAAATAATTTAGATACATTGGATCCATTCTTTGTTTTGCATTTTCATGCAATTTTTCTGTTTTTGGTTGAAAAACTAGTGCCAAAATTAAAAAGAAAAAAGGTAGAATCTTTTCAAGATTATGCTTATCCATCTTTGCTTTAAGGAGGATAAAAATTATCATTTCGTATATTCCGTTGAAAAACAAGAAAATAAGAAGCGGTACGATGGGTAACATAAAACGGGCTCCAGTCCATACGGGCGGCCATATCATCAAAATAGCAAAAGTTGCCAAGAGGTAGGCGCCTATGGGGATTTGTAGTTTTTTTAGTTTGATGGTTCCAAAAGCCACCAAAGCAAGAACTAAGATTCCTGATAACCAAGAGCCAGCTTCATAATTTGGTTCATAACCGAACATGGCGGATGGAATTTCATTGGTAATGTAACGACTGAAATTTTGGGTAAAACGATCAATCCAATCGCTAATTCCTTGCATCTCGCCCTGAGATCGGTCGTAATAGTCCTTGTACTTAAGGGCTGTTTCGTAGGGCGAACTACCTAAGTCTTTATTACGAAGATACCAAGGGAGCATCAAAGCAATTGAGCCTAAAGTGAATGATATCAGATATTTCCAATTTCGTTGGGTAAGATAATAAAGAAAGATAGCACCGATTAGCGCTATTCCTTGCGAACGAATGTGATAGGCAAAAATCACGGTAAACAGCATGATATAGAACCAAATGCTCAACCAAGGCGCTTGTTTTGGATCAATTTTGCTTAGTGATAACAAGGCCAAGGACGAAAAGAGAATAAAAGGTATTTCACTCATCATCCAAGTGGAATATTGAAGCAAGTAAAAATTGAACAGCATAAGTAGCGTCAGCACAAAACTCAAATGAATACTCTTGCTAATTTGTCGAAAAAAGAAAAATAGTACAATCAATGAAATTAAGTAAAACAGCCCATTAGCATTTTTAATGGTTATGATGTCGTCGTTGACGACCGTCATGATGCTGGAGATGATTAAAGGATATCCAGGAGGATAGGTGTTCACTTTACTCTGTTCCACTACGTGGGTATTTGTATATCCTTTGCCATCAGCAAGGGCTTTGCCGTAAACATAATAATTGGCGTTATCCCCTAAAAATGCGATTTTTTTGTCAAAAATATATTTGTAGGTTGGTATAAAAATCAAAATGATGACTATTAAATATAGGATTATATTTTTACGTTCATTAAAAAACGCCTTTCCTTTAGAAATCTTTGGTGGATTGGTTTTTTTGGTGCTTTCTTGTGTTTTTGCTTTCATATAAAGGATTCAATTATTTTTGTCTTCGTTTAAAACGGATGTATTCTAATTTAATACGACGAATGAGTTTATAGCGTGACCATCTTTTACCCCAATGAATGTTAGCCCACAAGCGTTCGTGAAGAAAATAAATAATCACTTTACTTATGGCTTCGACCCCCACTGCTGCACTTAAGACCGCTAAAGAAATTTTGTTTCCAGAACTGAAATAGAAAATAATAAAAGTGGTAAAACTGGCAATTATGCGCCAACTAATTGTTTTTGCAATAGAACGGACAGGGCTCTCTTTATTAACTACTTGTTCTTTAGGAACATAGACTCCATCGATTTTTTGAAATTCCTTTTTTGGAAATTTTTTATTGTCACGAGGCATAAGGTTGTTTTTGTAAATACAAAGATGCTAAAAATATGATTCCAAAAGTAATAACGAAAAACTAAGAATGTATAAAATACTTTTGATATTCTTTTTTTTGCCATTTCAATAAACAATGTATATGCTTTTAGTCATCCTCGAATTTGGCTTTTAGAAGTCAAAGCAGAAAAGTTTATCTTTGAGCCGAAAATAGAGAAGCAAGTTTTTCAGATGAAGTTATCGGTTATAATTGTCAATTATAATGTGGAATATTTTTTAGAACAATGCCTAAATAGTGTTTTGAAAGCTATGAAAGGAATTGATTCTGAGGTTATTATTATTGATAACAACTCCGTTGATGGTTCGCTGAAAATGCTTAAGGATAAATTTAGCCAGCTAAAACTCATTGACAATAAAGAAAATTTTGGTTTTTCAAAAGCGAACAATCAAGGGATAAGAATTGCCAAAGGTGATTATATTTTATTGCTCAATCCTGATACCATTGTGGAGGAAGATACCTTTACTAAGGTAATTGAATTTATGGATTTGAATCCACAAGCGGGAGGATTAGGCGTCAAAATGCTGGATGGTAAAGGTAGATTTCTGCCTGAATCTAAACGTGGTTTGCCTACTCCAGCCTCGGCGTTCTATAAAATGTTTGGTTTGTCAAAAATATTTCCTCACAGTCCAATTTTTGCCGCGTATCATCAAGGCCATTTAAGTATGGATCAAACTAATTCAATTGAGGTGCTTTCTGGGGCTTTTATGCTACTGCGAAAATCAGCGCTTGATAAGGTAGGATTGCTTGATGAAGATTTTTTTATGTATGGCGAAGACATCGATCTCTCGTACCGACTACTTAAAGGGGGATATAAAAACTATTACTTTCCGGAAACCCGCATTATTCATTACAAAGGTGAGAGTACCAAAAAAAATACGGTAAATTACATCTATGTGTTCTACAATGCGATGGTGATTTTTGCCAAGAAGCATTATTCAGCCGAGAATGCCAAACTTTTTAGCCTTCTTATTAATTCAGCAATATTTTTTCGGGCTATTATAAGTTTGTTATTCAGTACTTTAAAACGATTATTTATTCCTGTACTTGATTTTATGGTGATTTATGGCGGGATGCTCTTCATTGCCCATTATTGGGGAGCCTTTATTCATGGTGACAACCAACATTATCCAGCCCTATTCCTATATCTAATTATTCCATTGATTATTTTCTTTTGGCAGTTAGTAATCTATTATTCAGGAGGATATGACAAGCCTATTAAAGGATCACGGCTTATTTTTGGGCAGTTTTTGGGTACATTGCTGATTCTTGTTATTTATGCTTTGCTACCTGAATCGTATCGCTTTTCTCGTGCTCTAATTCTAATGGGTTCATTATGGTCAGTTTTGGCGCTTATTAGTTGGCGCTTTGTTTTGTATTTAATTGGATTTAAGGATTTTAAATTAGGTTCCACCTTGGCTAAGCGCATAGCTGTGGTTGGTAGTGATCAAGAATCAGAAAGGGTGCGGAACCTGATCAAGCAAACCTCCCTCGAAGTTTCTTTTTCTGCCCGCGTTCTCACAGATGCTGATGCTGCATCAGATAAAGTTGCCGATGTTTTAGGAACGGTTTCTCAATTGGCAGAGATAGTTAAAATTCATAAAATCAATGAATTGATTTTTTGTGCTAAAAATTTCCAAGCAGCGCAAATCATTGACATGATGAGCTTACTCAAATCGCCATTGATGGAGTTTAAAATTGCCCCACCAGAGTTAATGTTTATTATTGGATCAAACTCCATCAATACCTCTAGCGATATTTATTTTGTAGAAATTAATACGATTAATACTCATACAAACCGGAGATTCAAGCGATTACTTGATTTTTTATTGAGTCTAAGTCTACTGTTGACCTTTCCGCTCCACTTTTTTCTTTTAAAAAATCCATTCCGTTACTTCTATAATCTAATGATGGTTTTGTGGTCGTTTTACACTTTTGTAGGTTTCGATAAAGGTTTAACAGACGTGCATTTGCCTCGCCTTAAAACGAGTATTTTACATCCATCGGATTTACTGTCGACCAAAGATATTTTTGATGACAAGGAGAAGCTAAATTTGATTTATGCCAGAAATTACAAAGTGATAAGCGATTTCTCCATTATTGCTAAGGCATTTCGTAAACTTGACCGTCGCAGCTAGCTTTGCGGAATTTTTGGGGGTTCCTAAAAAACTTTTTACAGAAAAATAAAACCTATCCATGATGGCGAGTAAACTCGTCTTTTTGGATAGGTCTAAAACAATTTTCTGCTAAAAGGCTTCTGCAGTCTAGTGACCCTATCGGGACTCGAACCCAAATCGTCAGAACCGGAATCTGAAATTCTATCCATTGAACTATAGGGCCTGAATAGAGCGCAAAAGTAGGTATTTTTTAGTCTCGTTTCAGTTGGAAACTTCTTTTTGTGCTATTCCCAACTTGGTCAGTGATTTCCACTTCTAAATTATGCTCGCCCATTGGAAAATTTTCGTCCATTTGATACGTAATTCGATGGCTTTTTAAATCATAGGCAAAAAGCAGCCAACGACCGTCTAAGATGGCTTGATAGCTTTTTATTCCTGATAAGTTATCGTTAATTTCAAAACTGATTTGCTTTAAATTACTTACATTTTGATTATCAGTAATTTCTATGGGAATTAAGGAAGGCGCTAGGCTGTCAATTTGGATAGTGTAGGTTCCAAATTCACGAATTTTAGTTTCGAGGTAGTTCCCGTGAAATTTTCCACCTTCCCATTCAAGGGTGTTTTTCTTTAGACGAACAATGCCTGCCTTTGAGTATAGTTTTGAATCTAAGCTCGTATCGGGAACAATTCTTAAAGTGCAATATAAGTGAAGAGGAACACTGGGCTTATACAGCTCGAAGATAGGGCTAAAGTATTGATCTGTTTGTGGATAAGTCTTTGCCCAGAAATTTTGATCGCTGTAAAAAGCTCCGAGTGGAATTTCCAGTTGCAGGTGTTCCTCATGATAGCTATTTCGTTTTTTGCAATCCATATTTGGAACAACGAGCGGCTTTTTTTCTACTGTTTGCTTGCTTTTTCTGAGCTTTACTTCAAGCATACTGGTCTGTCCGGCATAATCCGTAGCTTCAATTCTAAGGCGGTGGACAAGACTGTCGTGAATTTGAAGAATACCCCGATTCATTACTTTTTTTACATTACGAATGGAAACGTTTTTTTCGATGAATGCTTTTTGAAATCTTATGTTATCAAGGATATAGCTTTCGTAATCTAGATATGCATTGATGGTTCGTTGATTGGCAAAATTGATACGATCCGCCTTAAAATGAAAATATAATTGATCATCAAAATAATATTTAATTTCATAAATACCATTCTGATTATTGGCATTATCCCAAAGGTCATAGGCCTTAATTGCTGCATATAATCTATTGTTTTTCAAGGTTATAGTGTCTTCTTTTATCTGACAATTTTTTGTTTTTTTGCTAAGATTATATTCTTGAAAATTGCTTGGCAAGTCGCCGTTCAGCGAATAAAGCCTTAGCTTTTCGATAATAGGAAATTGTGTATCGGCAATTTGGTATCCGAATAAAAGTGGATTTATGGGCTCTTCGGTTCGGCTGTCTCGTATTTCGAAATGGAGATGAGGACCTTCGGAACTCCCGCTATTGCCACTGCGGGCAATAATTTCTCCTTGTTTTACTGGGATGGATCCCACTTTTGGGTAAATATTTACGGAAAAAGACTTCCGCATGTATTGTGTGTATTTAACTAATTGGTTAACAGACTCCGAAAAAGTTTCTACATGTGCGTAAACGGAGGTATATCCGTTTGGGTGCTGTATATAAATAGCATTACCATAACCTGAAGGAGATACATTGATGCGCGAAACATATCCATCTGCTACCGCAAAAACTTTTTTTCCTGTTTCTGAATTGGTTTTTAAGTCGAGGCCAGAATGGAAGTGATTTGATCTAGGTTCAGCAAAACTACCAGCAAGAATTAATGGTAGATCGAGGGGCGCTATGAAGTAGTTTTGAGGATAATTTAACTGTGCATTTCCAATCTGAAAAGCCAGGATAAGTACTATAATTCCTACAAATTTTTGGTATAGTATTGGTGAAGTATAAGTTTTAGTCATCTTTTCTAAAATATTGAATAATAATACTTTCTGTACTTTTTATAATAGTTGGATTTACCAAACCTAAAATCGAATAGGTCGACTTTATTCCCTTGTGGATATTGGGCTTTGTCTAGCTTGGCAAGCATTTCCATGCTTTGTATCATTAAGCTTGACGAAATAGTTAACTCCTTCGATTCAGCTAGCTGCAAAATTGGAAATACATACTCACTTAAGTTATTAGAGAAGCTGTATTCCAATGCTTTATCATAAATTCCTGATTGATTACAATGCTGAATAAGCGCCAACAAAGTGAATTGGTTTAAGTTCGGGATATTTGCTTTTAGTTGGCTAAACATCCATTGCACACTATCGTAATATAAGATGGCAGAATCGTATTCAGCCTGCATACAGGCAGTTTTAGCCTTTGTAATCAGCAATTGGTAGGCAATGGGCTGTTTGTATTTTATAAGCAGGCTTTTTGGAAAATCTACATTAAAACCCATGCTGGGAAAACTATCGCTCAATGCGATTGCGGCACGGCAATATTCAAGGCCTGAAAGATAGTCGGTGAACAGGAAACTCTGCTGTGCTTTATTCATATTTTGCTCAAATGACCGACTTACTCGCTTGTAAATTTCCTTTTTTAATTCGTTTTCTAATTGAATTAAGGCTTTAGATAATTCTGTATTGTCATTTAGATTCAATACATTAATAATATTTTTAGCTTGATTTAGGATATTTTCTGCTAAGTCGAAACGCATGGCCCAAACCTGTAAACTTCCTGATTGAAGATATTGTAATAAATAGCTTGGGGCGCTCAGGCTCATTAGCTGATGGAGTGAATCTGGAGACCCAAAATGAAATTGTTTTTGCAGACTGTCGGCTTGCTGAAATTGAATAAAGGCCTGTACATCATTTTTTGATTGGTGGTATTCAACCCCATTTTTATAAAACTGCCGGTAAGCGC
Source organism: Draconibacterium orientale (assembly GCA_020718275.1). Classification (GTDB taxonomy): domain Bacteria; phylum Bacteroidota; class Bacteroidia; order Bacteroidales; family UBA1556; genus UBA6267. The sequence continues at coordinate 40,252 of DYSI01000007.1, read as the reverse complement.
AGTGGGCCGAGTCCAATGAACTCATGATTTTTTCGGTCGGTTTTATCTCAATACTTTGTTCCGTCATTTGAGTTGTTGAGCTTGGTTTGATTTCTTCTTTTTTAACCTCAATTTGGCGTTTTGCATTTGCAACGAATTTCTGTCCATCATATAGTTGACGTATATTAGCGATACTGTCAGCCAAATGGAGATAGGTTTTCGATTTCTGAACTTTGTTTCGTTGAAATAGTTCGATGCTAATACGTAAATATTCAGTAATAAGTAAGTTTTGCAATGCATCGGCTATGTGGGTGCTGGCAATGGCTTCAGGATATTTAATTTGATAATCGTAAGCAGTATTGAGATAGGATTGGGCCATGCTTAATTTGCTCTGCCGAAGGCTTGCTCTGGTGATTTTAAGATAGGATTCATAAAGACCATATTTTGCTTCGTTAATAGCTTTGCTTTCGATTGGATTACATGTAATAACATTTTGATTTCGAGCACAAAAGGCGGCAGCTTTTTGCAAAAAATCTAAACTTGCCGTAAAGTTTTCCTCATTATTCCATTTAATACCTTGTTGTAGCATGGCTTCATAAAGCTCATTGGCCAATTGATTTATTTCCCTATGGTTAATACTTTGATCAAGCGCTTTGTTGATGTGCCCTGCTGCCTTGAGGTAGTCAGATTGCTCAAAATCAAGTTTCGCTAATTGGTAATGACTGTTTATGAAAGTAGAATCAAAATTCAGAGATTTCTGAAAATATTCTTTTGCTAGGCTTGCGTTTTTGTTTTGAAGCAACTGCATTCCTTTTTGATAAAATAGTGTATCCAACAGTTTTACACGCGACTGATAAAAGTTGTTTAATTGTTCAATGTTTGAGCTAAGTAATTGATAATGTGTAAAAAAATTGGCGGGGTCTTTACTGCTTAAGTTCAAATCATCCGCATAATTAGGCAACTTAAGCTTGTCAAAAGTTTTTTTTATGTATTTTAAATCAATGCTTTCCAATAGTATTTTATCAATACTAGCGGTGTCGAGAAGACTGATTTCTGTTTGTATGGCTTGCATAAGTTTGCCTTCGTCATAATAGGTATTGATAAGTCCAATAGCTTGCTCAAAATCAGTCTTTTGTTGTGAGCTGTATTTGTATACAAGCTTCTCATTTCTAATAGTTAATGAGGCTTTATCGGAAGAATCAATTAATGTACTATCGAATCGAAATGCGATGAAATGAGTTGGATCAAGGGTGATTTTTTTGCTCTGGGATGTCTGAGTGTTTTGCTCGTAGATTTCGTATTGCAGCGCCCACTGATTGGGTAGAATTAATTGGGTAAAATCAAATCCTTTATAGTCAAAATTTCCAACTATTGTTAGGCTATCAAATTGAATATTAATGCGATATCTATTTGGAAGCTGTTTGATCATTTGGCTATGAATCTGCAATTGTAATTCGATGAACCAAAAGGATCTCATTTTGCCTTGTGCTTCAGACAGCGCATTGATAAAAGAATTTGGAAGCGATTCTACTGTTTCGTAAGGTAAAAATGATAGGTGAGATACGGGTTTCCGAAACTCATCATACACAATCATATCCTGCGAAATCCCTTGATTATTAGAGATAAACAGTAGATAAAGTATGATTGTCAAGATATGGTTTCGCTTCATTGAATTCGTATATGCTGAATGAAAATTTCATTGCAAATTGCAAACTCAAGATTAACTAATTATTATAAGGGCTTTGGAATGATTTCAATGAATTATTAACCTGCTAAGGTGAATAATTTTGTAGGCTCTACGGGCGCTTCTTAAGTTGCAGAATTGGTTGTTTTGCTCTCGATATGGCTAAGGAAACATTTGCGTTACTTAAATTGCTTCAAAATTATTCAAATGAAATAGCTCCCAAATTTTTTAGTGCAAAATGAACAGAATGTGTAGATATATTGAGATTGTTTAATAGGTTATATGCAATGGCATCATGGTCATAATGATTTAATACCTCCTTCATTCAAATTTGTTTTTAACTTTCTTGCTTATTTTATACTTTTACCACTACAATTTGAGTTGAAAAGCCTATGCCATTATTTCGTCTGAGTATGATATCTATACTCTTGATATTCATTCATATAAAACCAGTAAATTCACAAATTTTACCAGCTGACACGATCTTGCATCCAAAGCGATTGTATAGTTTGGTCGCTATCGAAGGGAGTTTGTGGGGGGCTTCAGTGATAGGACTTAATTATATTTGGTATAAAGATTATGATCATTCTGCTTGGCATTCCTTTAATGATCAGGCTGAGTGGTTACAAATTGATAAAGTTGGGCATTTTCAAACTTCTTACTATTTAGGCAAAATTGGCTATGATATGTTACGTTGGTCTGGTGTTTCTCATTCAAGATCAGTTATTTATGGCGGAAGTTTAGGTTTTTTCTATTTAACGTCTATCGAAATGTTGGATGCTTATAGTCAGGAATGGGGCTTTTCATGGGGTGATATGGCGGCCAATGCGCTAGGCAGTGGGTTTTACATTTCGCAGGCTTTGCTTTGGAAAGAGCAGCGCATTTCGGTACGATTTAGTTTTCATCCTACTGATTTTGCTCAATATCGACCGAATGTGTTGGGAGATAAGGCAATGGAACAATTACTGAAAGATTATAATGGTCATACTTATTGGTTGAGTGCAAATATCTACAGTTTCTTGCCAGATGAAAGTACATTTCCTAAATGGCTTAATGTTGCGGTGGGTTATGGTGCTCAGGGTATGTTGGGTGGATTTAGTAACCCAACGATGGTTCATGGTGTAAATATTCCATCTTTCGATCGGTACCGTCAGTATTATCTTTCTTTAGACATCGATTGGACCAAAATTCCTACCCATTCAAAGTTTCTGAAGTCGGCTTTTAATGTGATTAGCTTTATAAAATTTCCAATGCCCACCTTACAATTTGATGATCGGGGCACTCATTTTTATCCACTTTACTTTTAGGTCTTATTTAGATTAAAAATGAACTGCGATGGAACTGCAAGTTTTATCAAAATGCGTAGATACTTATTTTAAAATCATTAATTTTGACTCCTTAAAAATTTGAAAAAATTGCCTTGCTAAGGGATAAACCAAATTGAATTATTAACCAATTTAAATAAAATATAGCGATGAAGAAATCAATTATGGGCGATATCGTGACAATCAACGTTGATGTTATAGTAAATGCCGCTAATACTAGCTTGTTGGGAGGAGGAGGAGTGGATGGTGCCATACATCGCGTTGCAGGGCCTGAATTATTAGAAGCTTGTAAATCTATTGGAGGCTGTCAAGTTGGCGAAGCGGTAATTACCAAAGCCTATAACTTACCAGCTAAATTTGTAATCCATACGGTTGGGCCTGTGTGGCAGGGTGGTAAAGGAAATGAAGCAGACTTGTTGGCAAAATGCTATTGGAATTCGCTGATGTTAGCAAAAGAAAATAATTGCAAAACGATCTCTTTTCCTAATATTTCAACAGGTGCTTTTGGCTTTCCTAAAATAGAAGCTGCCCAAATAGCCCTCGAAACTGTGGTTAAATTCTTGCGAGAAATCGATGCAGATATGGATGTGATTTTTGTTTGTTTCGATAAAATCAACTATAAAATATACCAAGAAATTTGTCCTAAGATGGAGCTATAAGGTTCCATCATTCTGCTTTTACAAACTCATTCGATGCCTTTTTTTAATTGAGAAATTAGGCTTCAAGAAGCAATCCAATATTCAATATCTTGAAAGGATTATCCTCTCGATCCAATACCAAAGAGAACGTACTGAGCGCGATTGCTTCATCAATTTGGAGCTGTGTTTTATAAGGTATTCCTGCATTTACTTGCTCATAAGCTTCCATCAATAGCTCGTTTTGTCCGTTGAAGAATATGGAAAGAGGTTTGCCAAGTGCTTGATTTAAAGAGCTTCCAATGAATTTGACATATTGTTCATTCATGTGGAGGATGTTGCCATCAAGGTCCAATTCAGCGTATAAGGTGGAGGTATTCAGCGATTCTATAATGTTATTTAATTCGCGTTCTCTGCGAGCCGATTCTTCTTGGGTTGTTTGCAGCTCTTCCATATTTTGGCGAATTTCTTCTTCCTGAGCGGCAAGTTCTTCCGACTGCATTTTCGATTCGTTCAGTAGTTTGATAGTTCGCTGGTTGATTTTGTAGTTCGATATAGTTGAAGCAATAGATTCTCCTAGTTTCTCGATAAAGTTGATTTGGTGCTTTTCGAGTACTTCAAACGAGGCTATTTCGATAACTCCCATAATGGCATCATTAAATTTGAGCGGTACGATAACTAAGCAATCGGGATTTGCACTGCCGAGTCCGCTGGTGATATTGATGTAATCTGGCGGTAAATTGGTCATAAAAATAGTTTCACCTTCGTAAACACATTGACCCACTAAGGATTCTCCAAATTCAAACCGCTTATTAATATATTTTTTACGGTTATAAGCGTACATGGCCACCAATTCAAGATATTGATCATTTTTATTATCGGTATTGATTAGGAAAATACCTCCTTGATTGGCATTCAGATACTTAACTAAGTTGGAAATGATATCGGTATACAAATCATTATTGTTGTCGCCTTTATTTCTAAGAATTTCTCCAAACTTAGCGTGTCCCTCATTTACCCAAGCTTGTTTACGATCTTCTAATTTGCGTTGCTGATCTTCTTTTTGAGCGATGAGTAAGCTCTTTTGCATTTCCAAAAGGGCATTCCCTAAACTATCACTTTCGCCGATTGCCTTAAATTCAGTTTCTAAATTGCCGTGCTCAATCTCTTGTGCAAATTTCGACATATTAGAGAAGTTATCGATTAGCTGATTGGCTATGGTCGCAAATTCTCCAAATTCGTCTTTCGTGTTAATGTTTAACTTCTCAATTGATTTAATATCACCTTGTTGTAATAATTTAAAAGTATCAATAATTTTTAACAAGGGCTTTTTAATTCGAAAATTCAAATATTTAAAAATGGAAACTAGCAGCGCTATCACAAAGGGGACAGCCCAAATAAAGGCCTTTAATCCTATGGCTAGTTTAATGGAAACATCAGTAAGTACTGCAACTACCAAGGCCAAAACTATTATGGAATACCCAACGACCGTAAGAATTGAATTTTTATAAAAATATCTCAAGACAAAAAATGCAGAGAATCCTGCAGTTGCAATCATGATGATGACATTGAGAAGTAAATCATTCATAAGTAAGTGTTTTTAGGGGGAACAAATATATCGCTGGCTTTTTGTACGCAATAGTTTTAAAAAAGTTTATGTTTTGTTTTTTTTTCTTTTTTTTCTTTCACAAAAATAAAAACAATATAACTTAATGATGAATATTCTTGCGGATGCCGTTTTCCAAAATGATGACCCAATAACCTACAATCTAATCAAGAAGATTACGCACATATTGATTTGTTATAGACAAAATAGGTTCATTATCAATTTAATATCAATTATATACTCGCATTATTCAAAAAAGAAAAAACAAAGTCTAAAAAAATTAAGCGAGAATAAAATGATGTAATCTTATTTGATTGAATAATTTTTAGTAGGCATGAATTGATAATAATTTATTTTGAAAATTCTCTTTCTTTAAGAAAAGCCTTCCACTCGTCAATTCGGTCACCTTTAAGCACTCTCGGAAATTTATTGGCGCTACCAAGTTTTCCTTTCCATTCCATGTATTGATAAAAGGCTTTTTCAGGTATAATATCCACCATAACATCGCGAATAGCTTCTAAACGTTCCACGCGATAATCATCATTTAAAGTTGCTAAATGCTTATCAATGCATTGGGAAACTACTTTATTATCAATAATTTGGTCTGAGCCAATGTACCAATGGTGGGCAAACATGCTATGGTGGCGTTCGGCGAAAACAGTGAATTCATTGATGATAATATTTAGTTCGTCTTGAGTAAGTTCGATGGCTCTACTCATATTATCGAGCGATAAATGCTCGCCGGCAACACTAAGGTAGTGTTTGGTTCGTCCAGTAATTTTTATTTCGTGCTTCGCAATATTAGTAAACATAATGGTATCACCAATTAAGTAACGCCATGATCCTCCGTTCGTTGAAAGTAGGATTGCATAATTTTCATTTTCTTGCACTTGGTCTACCCAAATAGCTTTAGCGGATGGCAAAAGATTACCTTCAGGGCTAAAATTTTGTTCGTTGAAAGGGATAAATTCGTAAAAGTTACCACCTTCGTAAAGCATCGTCATTTCCGCATTTTTAGGGTCAATAGCACTGGCTATAAATCCTTCGCTTGCGAAATATGATTCGCGATAATGCACCGGTTTGCCAAATATTTTTTCAAAGCTTTTAACGTAAGGTGCAATCGAAACGCCACTATGGATAAAGAAAGTGAGGTCTGGCCATAGGTCATGGATGTTGTTTAGCTTATATTCTTCAATGATTTTTTCGAGTACAATTTGTATCCATGCAGGAACACCGGCAATGAGTACAATATCCCATTTGGGAGCATTTTTTACAATTTCTTTTAGTTTGTAGTCCCAGTCATTCAGTTTCGATATTTTCTTGCCTGGTTTATAGTATTTCTGAAACCAAAAGGGGATAGTTTTAGCAGTGATTCCACTCAAATCACCTTCATAGTTTGTTCCGTTATATTGCAATTCGGTGCTACCACCAATAAGTAAGGATCCTTTTTTATAGAAATCGCTGGGTACATCTTGGTATTGAGTGATGGTTAGCAGGAGTCGAATCTGCGATTTTTTGATGGATTTTAAAATATCGGAGGTGATAGGAATATACTTACTTGCAGCCTCTGATGTTCCTGAGCTTAGGGCGAAATATTTCGTTTTTCCGGGCCATGTTACCGAGGATTCTCCTTTCAATTGTCGATTCCAATACTTGTGGTACATGCTACTATAATCAAAAATGGGGACGTTTTTTTGAAATTCCTCCACCAAATTGCCAGATTTTAGAATTTGGCTAAAATTACAATCAGTACCAATGGTCGTCAATTCCGCCTTTAGCAAAAGCTTTTTTAGCTGCTTCTTTTGGGCTTCGATAGGATTGCGTTTTGGGTGTATAATGGCTTCCGTCTTTTGGCGAATATCAAAGGCGCGTTTTACAAGGTAATCTACCTTTTTTGTTTTTTTATTGTTCATATTTCGATTAGATTGATTTTCTTCTTAATGCTTATAAATACTGAATTCTATAAAAAAGCTTTCAAAATTAGTTTAAAATAATAATATTCCGAATGTTCAAACAAAAATCTTTTCCTTAAACGGAGTTTTGGGCACTAAAAAACTGTTGTTTAAGCCCATATTTGTTGAAAGAAATATAAATACAGCGAGGGTTTAAAGGTTAGAACGTAAAATAGACCATATACGGCACCCCACAAATGTGCGCTATGTCCAATCCTTGTATTTTCTTTGCGACTCATGATTATAGTGTAAATAAGGTAAAGTAATCCAAAAACCCATGCCGGCAAGCTAATAGGGATAAAAATTAAGCCCATGCCACCAGTGGGATGAAGGATAATGGTCACGTAGACGAGTGCTGAGATTGCGCCAGATGCGCCCACAGCATTATAGAAAATATCATTTCGATATTTTATAAGTGATGGAATTACACTCACTGCAAGGGCAGGCATGTATAGAGCCAGAAACATGAGATTGGCTAAATTTCCAAAGAGAAAATAAAAATCGTCCAGAACAATTTTACCAAAGCTCCATAATACGTACATATTGATAGCTAAATGCATCCAATCGGCATGGACAATTCCATAACTCAACATCCGATACCATTCTTTTGAAGTGAAAATATGAGATGGGTTGAACTTAAGTTTATCCATTAGCTCATTATTTTGCAAGGCCATTAGGGAAATTATGATGGTGGGTATAAGAATGCTATAGAGAATGATAAAATGATTCATGACTAAAATTTTTGACGGTCTAAATCGCGTTGTACATCCTTGGCTTTTATGCTGTCGCGTTTGTCGAATAGTTTTTTGCCACGCGCAAGGGCTATTTCAAGTTTTGCTAATCCTTTTTCGTTGATAAACAATCGGATAGGTACAATGGTATAGCCGCGTTCTTTGGTTTTCATTTCAAATTTGCGGAGTTCTTTTCGATTAAGTAAAAGCTTACGTTCGCTGCGCGGGTCATGACGATTGTAAGAGGCAAACACATAGTCAGAAATATGCATATTTTTAACAAAAAGTTCGCCATTCATAAAAACACAGTAGGCATCAGCGATGTTTGCTTTTCCCAGTCTGATAGATTTTATTTCGGTGCCGCTGAGCACAATGCCAGCCACTACTTCATCACTTAAGAAATACTCAAATCGAGCCCGTTTGTTTTTAATATCAATGTGTTTCTCCATAGATTAAGGGCGTAATACTTCAAAATTTCCATTCTCATGAATTCTAATAATGGTGGATGGCTTTATTTCGTTCATCGAATCATGATATAAATTCACCACATAATCCGCCTGATCTAAGATGGATTGTTCGATGTCATTAAAAAAAAGTGGGGATGGGTCGCCAGAGATGTTGGCGGAAGTGGAAACCAGCGGTCTACCAAATCTAGCAATTACTTGCTGGCTAAACTCATCTTTCGATACTCGGATAGCTACTGTTTTATCTTCTCTGATCAAGCTTTTGGCTATATTTTTAGCGCCATCATAAACGATGGTCAATGGTTTTTGCCAGGTATCAATCAAATCGAAGGCAATAGGAGGGACATTGGCTACAAATTTTTGGATGCAATGCTTTTCCCAAACCAAAACAATCATGGTTTTCTTTTCCAATCGACGCTTTATTTCGTAAATTTTTCTAACGGCTTTTTCGTTAGTAGCATCGCAGCCTATCCCCCAAATAGTATCGGTAGGGTAAACGATTACTCCTCCTTTGCGAAGGACTTCAATAGTTTTAATTATTTCTTGCTCTTTCATTCTTTAAACTCTCTTGCAATTGTTCTATTTGTATATTTTGTGCACATTTAAAATGACCTTCAGGGCAAGTATGCTGTCCGTGTAATCCACAAGGCCTGCATGCCAATGGCTCCTTCGTTTCAACAATAAAGGAGGTTTCGGAAAGTGGTCCAAAACCAAATTCAGGGATTGTTGAACAGAATACAGTAGTGACGGGGGCATTCATCGCCGATGCAATATGCAAAGGCGCCGAATCATTAACGTAATTCATGCTAGCGTGTTGCATTAAGGCTGCTGATTCAAGAAAACTTAATTTACCACACAAATTTAAGCATCTTTCATTTTTGCTTATTTTGCTGATTTGCTCAACGTTAGCATAGTCGTTCTTACTACCGATGCAATAAATGATATAAGATTTCGGTATTAGATTAATAAATTCAATCCATTTTTCAGCCGGTAATTGTTTGGTTTCCCAAACCGAATTAGGTGCAATGACTAGATATTTGCTTTCCATCAATGATTGCACCCTTTTAATATTTATTGCCGAAGGATACAGTTTTATTTTGCCTTTCGGATCGTCAATTAAAGGTTTTAATAGGCTTAAATTTCTATCAATTTCGTGAGTTCCTTTTGCGAAATTATGCGCAATTGCATACTTGAAACCAAAAGATAAAGGGTTTTTTTTAAACCCAATCTTAATCTTGGCCTTGGATAAGAGTGTAAATATTCCACTACTTAAAAATCTTTGTAGGTTAATTACCAAGTCGATATTCTGCTTGCGGATTGCTTTTATCAAGGCTAATTGATGGAGAGTCTTATGATTTTTTTTGTCCCAAATCCAAATGTGATGTAAAAAAGGATGTTCTTCAAAGAGTGACTCATTTCCTTTTCGCAATAAAAAGTCAATTTCGGCATCCGGAAAGTGTAGATGCAATGCCTCCATCACTGGAGTTGCAAGTATTACGTCTCCTATGAAGGCCGTTTGAATTATCAATATTTTCTTTGGAATAAATTCCTTTACCATTGTTTTTAGTTGCTAAAAAAGACTTGCAAAGGTAAGTTTTATCCTTGTAAATTATACATAAATCTAATCTATGATTCCTTTAGCCTGTTTGGCTTGTAAATTGCTAAAATTTGGCCTGATAAAAATCTTAAAAATAGTTATAGATTTTATTAATAAATTGATTTAAAGAATGTTATAACACTTTTGATGATGAGTAATTTGTTCTTGCACCTATTTAAATAATTATATCTTTGCACGGTTTTCATTAAAAAATTATCCTATGAAGTTTATTCGATTTTCATTTCTTTTTGTGTTTTTAATAAGCTTGAATACTCAAGCCCAGTTTCTCTCAAATCTTAGCATACAGGGCAAGATTAGTAATGCTGAGGGGCCGTATGTGTACCTTTCGGAACTAGGGGGTGGCCAAATGATACCGATAGATTCGGTGAAAGTGAGCGAAAATGGCTCCTTCATGATTCATACAAATATTACAAAGCCTAATTTTTTTCAAATATCGAATGGTGGTAAGCAATACGCTATATTAGTTTTGGAACCCAACGAAAACTTGATCATTGACCTAAATACGCAAAATATGCTTCAACCTTCACGGGTGGAAGGTTCTGTGGGTACTGAGCAATTGTACAAAATGCTTAAAAATATGAACGGTTTTGATATGGCGCAAAAAAGTCTAGAAGAGCAATATCAAAAAGTAGCTGGCACAGCGGCCCAGGACTCTGTAGGTAAAATTTTGGCTTATCAATATGAACAAATTAATCAGCAACGGGTTCAATATATCAAGCAAGAAATTGCCAGTACGCCTTCTTTGGCTACCTTACTTTTTATTGATAAAATAGAGATTAATGAAAATGTTGAATTATATGTAAATTTGGATAAAGCACTGTATCCCAAATATAAAGATAATTCTTTCGTGTCGGAAATGCATGATAAAGTGGCTAAAAAGTTGCGTTTAGCGCCTGGTAGTTTAGCGCCTGAAATAAAATTAAGATCGCCCGAGGATGTAGAAATAGCCTTATCTTCCTTACGTGGAAAAGTAGTGCTAGTTGATTTTTGGGCTGCTTGGTGTAGTCCATGCCGTAAGGAGAACCCAAACAATGTACGTTTGTACGAAAAGTATCACTCCAAAGGCTTTGAGATCTATGCCGTTTCTTTAGACAAACAAAAATCAGATTGGATAAAAGCTATTGCCGATGATAAATTGCCTTGGATTCATGTGAGTGATTTGAGATATTGGAGTAGCCAAGCTGGCAAGGATTATGGAGTAGGGTCCATTCCTTTTACGGTGCTAATTGATGCCGAAGGTAAAATTATCGAAACTGGCTTGCGAGGCGCTGCACTCGAACAAAAACTCCAACAGCTATTTGGAGAATAGAAAGAAATTAATTTTTGAGGGAATTGCCAAAGTTTTTTTCAATAAAAAAGGTGCTTAAAAAGCACCTTTTTTATTTTTACCAATTTACACACTCTCGTATCAGTGGCATCGTCATACAGCGAGCACCTCCGCCACCTCGTGCCAATTCCGAACCTTCAACGGTGATAACACATTTGGCATAATTATCAGGATTCACTAAACCAGAAATTACATCAGTCGCTTTGAGGATTTCATAATCGTACTTATTTAATTCATCCAAGGTGTAACGATTGCGAGCGTATCCTAAAATTTTCCCAGGTGCAAAACTGAAAAAGTTAGCTCCACTATGCCATTGCTCTCTTTTTTGATTCCAAGTATCAGTGCCTCCGCAAATAATTGGTTCTAAGGGCATTCCCAATTTACGCAATGCTTTGATAATATTTGTTTCTTCGTTAATTTGCTCGACTTCACCATCTTTAATGTGAACATGGATGCATCTTAAATCTGTGGAATCGAGAATTACTGGCTCGTAAACCATGCAATTATCAAGGTCAAGCAAGGTAAAAACCATGTCGAGATGAATAAAAGATTCGGGCGCAAGGGGCAATTCTTGAATTATAAAATGCTTTTCTACTTTTTCGGCTTTGTAATGATCAATTAGGGCGTCAATTCCATGTTCATTGGTGCGCGATCCCATGCCGATAATGATGATATCTTCGCGAGCAACGAGCACGTCACCGCCTTCAATCAGTGGAATATTATTGTAGCGTGTTTCTGGTAGATTAATCGTTTTGATTTGAAATTTGGGATGATTCTCAAATATTGCCTTCATAATAATGGTTTCTGGTCGCCGAACAAGACCTGCCATCTTGCTGATTAGTACCTCGTTACCAATGCTAACAGCTGCGTCGCGCATAAAGAAAAAATTATGCAAAGGTTGAATAGCAAAACGACGTTTACTGAGATAATTGCTGACGGTATTTCTTTGGATTTCGAGCCCTTGAATAATTTTTGAACTTAAAGTTCCTGCACTCAATTCGAATAATTCCGGCAATATCGCTTGTAATTCTGGCGCTATATAAATGGACTTTATTAAATCTATTTTCACTTCTTCGATGCTCAGAATGTCTTTCAAAAGCGTTTTTACTTGATAGGTTTTACTTACCGTGGCTAGAACTTTCTCAAAATGACCATGTTCTTTTTTGGTAATTGGTAAATTGAGGATGTCGCTATAAAGCGCTTTTTCAGCGTTTTCGGGGGTCATATTCGCCACCTCTTGACCAGGAGTATGCAAAATTACTGACTTTAATTTGCCGATTTCTGAATCTATTTGTATGGGTTGTTTGGACTGCATATAAATTTTAGGATTATAGCCCACAAATCTAGGAAAATTTATGGCTAACACAAACTTGATTTCAAACAAATCTATCAATTCGACTTTGTAATTATTTGTACTCCAAAAATAACTTTAATAATCATAAACCTCCCTAGTAGTTGATTAACAAATTAATATGTGCCAATGTGGAATATACTTGCTATTTGATGCTATTGCCAAGTGGTATTTTTTTAGAGAAAAAGGCTAATTCTTTATATGAGGTGCTATAAAAAATCTTTGTGTAGCTTTGTGACTCTTTGTGCACCACTTCGACAGGCTCAGTGCAGCGCTTAGTGTAATAGCTATTCTACAAAACACACAAAGAAAACCACAAAACACACAAAGGATTATTCAAGTTTTAATCTCTTAAAAACATTGGAATTAATATTCAATTATTACGTTACAAACTTAAGAATTGAATAAAAAGAGTTGTCAATTAAATTCATTACATCTTAAATAAAGAATTTACCAAGAAAAGGGCTCGATGATGCTTGAAAAGTGATTGTCCTTTTAAATATATGATTAACTGTAATTTAACCTCTAAAAACATGAATCTTTCTGTAAAATAAATTGATTTGCTTATCTAGCTTTAGCATTGGAGTTTAATATCAGTTGCTTCATTATTTTTTATGGAATTCCTCCTATTAATGTTTAAAAAATTCTGTTATTTCTGTGATTAACCGTTTAGCAAATAAACAGTTCTCTTCATAGTCGGGTATTGATATGAGCAATTTTCTTTAAAGTGGTTATCATAGGTTGTTAATTATTTAACGATTCAGAAACATTTTGAGTTAAAATTTTAGATAATTAATTAATTGTATATTTGCAATACAAACAGAAAAAAAAGAAAAAATGGGTTTTGAGCGATTATTTGATATTCTACCTCATTATGTAGCAGAATATGCGTGGAAAAAAGATGCCTTGGCTGCAAAGGAAAATGGGCAATGGAGGGCATATTCAATTCAAGAATATGTTGAGAAAGTTAATAATTTAAGTTATGGATTAATAAATTTAGGAATCCACAAAGGGGATCGAATCGCCAGTATTTCGGCTAATCGACCTGAATGGAATATAGTAGATATGGCTATGATGCAAGTTGGCGCCATTCATGTTCCTATTTATCCAACCATTGGTACCAATGATTATGATTATATTTTTAATCATGCCGATATCAAAATGGTTTTTATTGAAGCAAAGCTTTTTTATAAAATCAAGGATATTTTACCTCATTGTCCTAGTGTGAAACAGATATATTGTTTTTCGGAAGGGCAGGAGATAAAGGATTATCATGAAATTATCAATGATGGGATGAAGAATCCACAGGCTGATAAACTTGCTATAATAAAGAAAAGTATTAGTACTAACGATATAGCAACTATTATTTACACTTCGGGGACAACTGGCAACATGAAAGGGGTAATGTTAACCCATTTGAATATCATTTCTAATGTGTTGGCTTTAATCAAAATTCCACCCACAGGATCAGAGGGTAAAGCCTTGAGCTATTTGCCATTATGCCATATCTATGAGCGCACTATCAATTACATATTTCAATACAAAGGCATTTCAATTTATTATGCCGAAAGTGTCGCCAAAATTGTGGATAATTTGAATGAGATAAAGGCAGACATTATGACCACGGTTCCCCGCCTGCTCGAAAAAGTTTATGATAAAATTGAAGGCAAAGGCGCTAAATTGGAGGGCGTTAAAAAGAAGATATTCTACTGGGCACTTGATTTGGGCTTAAAATATAATCCAAAAGGGGAGAATTCATTTTTCTATAACCTACAATTAGCCATCGCGCGCAAGCTTGTTTTTAGTAAATGGCAACAGGCTATGGGTGGAAATATTAAGGTGTTGATTTCGGGTGGCGCTGCCTTGCAACCACGCTTGGGGCGATTATTTAATGCTGCAGGCATACCTACTTTAGAAGGTTATGGAATGACAGAAACATCCCCCGTAATTGCGGTTAATGACTGGGGAAAAAACAATAGTTATATCGGAACGGTGGGACCAAAGGTGGTGAATGTGGAGGTAATGATTGCAGCAGATGGTGAAATATTGGCTAAAGGACCTAGTGTTATGCTCGGCTATTACAAAGAACCTGCTCTTACCGCCGAAGCGATTACCGATGGTTGGATGCATACGGGCGATTTAGGAGAACTTGTCGAGAATAGATTTCTGAAAATTACAGGCAGAAAGAAAGACCTCTTTAAAACTTCCATGGGTAAATATGTGGCGCCTAGTCATCTCGAAGAGAAATTGAAAGAATCTCCTTTTATTGATACTGCGGTAGTGGTTGGTGAGAATCAAAAACATGCCGGCGCTTTAATCGTTCCTAACTTTGAATACCTCAAGGATTGGTGCAAGTTGAAAGATGAAAATTGCCCAAAACCAGAGGAAGTGATCTTGAGAGAAGATGTACTGAAAAAGATGAAAGAAGAGATTAATAAATTCAATAAAGACTTCGGAAGCCATGAGCAAATCAAAGTGTTTAAACTTATTGCCGATGAATGGACCGTCGATTCCGGTATGGTAACTGCTAAAATGAGTGTACGACGCCCTGCTGTAATTGCTAATTACCAAATGGTTATCGACGAAATGTTTAGCTAAATTGGAGTAATGGGTTATTTGAACTTTTGAAATTAGGCTGTTCAATATGGGCAGCCTTATTTTTTTGATTTATGTTGTGGGCGTATTTTTAGTTCGGTTTATTTTCCTTTTGGAGGCTAACAATCCATTTAGTTCCTTGATTAACTTCACTTTGCAAATCGATTTGTCCGCCGCAGTGCTTAATAAATCGATAGATGATACTTAATCCGATACCTATGCCTGATTCTTTGGCTGTACCTCTTGTGCTTGCTAATTGATTGTTTTGCTTTATTTGTTGGATTTGTTGCTCGTTCATTCCAATTCCATAATCGGCGATGGTGACCAACACATTATTTTGGTCTGATGAAATTGTAAGGTCGATTCTGCCGTTTGGATGACTAAATTTAATGGCATTACTCAAGAGATTTCTAAAAATGGCCGACAACATATTTTCATCTGAAAAAACAGTTGAAGTTTCGCTTTTAGCCATAATAATTTCAATGCCTTTGTCGCTTATACTCTTATTCAAAAGCTGAATATTTTGTTGCAGCAGATCTTCAATGTTTAGTTTTCTTGGAGTATAAAGCTTATCAATTTTATCGACGCTTGCCCACGATATGAGGTTGTTTAAAAGAAGATATAATTCGTGTAACCTTTTATATATTAATTTATTATATTCTATTAGTTCCTCGTGTTGAATGGCTTTATCCTCATTCATAATGTCAAGTAATCCAATCACGCTACCCATTGGCCCTTTTAAATCGTGGGCTATCAAGGAGTAGGTTTGGTCTTGGTGTATTTTTATTTTGTTGATTTCGCTCAATGCTATTTCCAAATTCTTGGCTTGCTTATTAATTCTTTTTTTACCTAACCAAATCAGTAAGGTCACAGTAATAACTAAAGTAATTATGACTATTAGAAAATAATTGAGTAGTTTTTGCCGATGAGTATCACGTTTATATAATTGTTTTTCGGTATCTCGGGCTTTAATTTCTAATTCGAGTTGATGCTTTGATTCGTTGTTTTTTAACCAATAGTCTTTGATATCAAACAGTTTAGCGTATACCTTTAAGGCTTCTTCAAGGCGGTTTTCATTCTTCAGCAAGACTAAAAGTAAACCTAACGAAGTCTCCTCCATTTTTTTATCCTGATTAAGGATGGAGGTACTAATCGATTCGTTTAGATATTTTTCGGCAGAATCAGCTTGCATGAGTGCGAGGTAGTTTTTTCCTAGGTCTTTTGCAATATTACTTAGATAATATAAATCATTATTTTTCAGTGCAATAGCATACGATTCGTTTAATATCTCAAGTGCTTGTGGATATTTCTTGGTTTCGTGTTTGAATTGAGCATATTGAATCAAAACATTCATTAATTTCTCATTTTTATCAAACTTACGCGCATAAGTGAGGGCTTTTGAAAAATAGTATTCTGCACTGTCAATCTCATTTTTGTCAATAAAAACAAGAGCAATGGTATTGTAAGCATAGCTTAGATTGCCAATTTGGTGGCTCTTGATTCGGTAGTTTAAAGACCTCTTCAAGCTGATAAGAGCTTCTGTGTACTTTTTCTGTTGAACTTGACATAGTCCAATATTTTGATAACAAACCGCCAGCCCACCTAATTGATCTAAGTTTTTTGTGTGGGTTTCGAGTATTTTGATTGATTGCTGGTAATATTCAATTGCGCGTGGGTACAAAAAACTTGCATAATAGATATTTCCAATATCAATAGTTGAATAGCCGTATGCGTTCCAGTCGTTATGCTTTTTAAAAATTTCAGCAGTCTGTAAAAACTCATTGAGTGCAAGTTTTATTTCTTCTCGATCTAAGTATATGGAGCCCAATTTGTTTCTAGCCATTGCTTGTTCATGAAAGAACTGGTATTTTTCGCATAGTTCTATGTTCTCTTGTAAGATGGAAATACCTTTCTCAACGTCTTGATTTGAAATTAAATTGCCATATTCTGATTTGGCAACTAGGTAGGTGCGATTTTGGATACTTTCTGTTTTCTCATAGCGTATCAATAGGTCTTCAAATTCTATTAGCATCTGATTAAACACACTATCAGCGCCAAAATAATCTTTGTGTTTTACGATTTTTAAAACATAATTACTTAAATCAAAGGGCTTTACCCTAGTGTTAACTTCTTGTGAAAAAGAGAAAATACTTATGAAAATGAAAAGTAGGCTGAGTGTTAGTTTTAAATTCAAGGTGATTTTAGATTAAGCATTCCAAGCTCAAAAGTAGGTATAATTACTTAATACAAGGATGTTCTTTTGTAATTATTTTTGTGAATTGTATGTTTAATTGCTGTATAAGTGGTTTTGAAGCAAAAAAAAGACTGCGTCAATGATGATGCAGTCTTTTTTACTCGTGTTTTATTGTGAATTATTCTTGCGATTGCAACCATCTTTCACTTTCAATAGCAGCCATGCAGCCACTACCGGCAGCAGTAATTGCTTGTCTAAAAATATGGTCTTGCACGTCTCCTGCAGCAAATACACCTTCGATATTAGTTGTTGTGGAATCTGCATTGGTAATAATATAACCTTGTTCATCCAATTGCAATTGACCTTCAAAAAGCTTGGTATTTGGTTTATGACCAATGGCAACAAAGAAACCGTCTACTTCTATTTTACGCTCTTCACCTTTTTTAACATTTTCCAAGATAGCTCCTGTGACTGCTTTCATAAAACCTTTTTCGGTTCCTACGATTTCCTTAGTCACGTGATTCCATAGAACTTCAATATTTGGATTTTTGATAACTCGATCTTGCATAACTTTTGAGGCGCGCAATTCATCACGGCGAACAATCATATAAACTTTACTTGCAATATTTGATAGATACAGGGCATCTTCGGCGGCGGTATCCCCGCCACCAACCACAGCAACTGGTTTGCCTTTGTAGAAGAATCCGTCACAAGTTGCACAACCTGAAACACCTGCACCTTTAAATTTTTCTTCTGATTCGATTCCTAAGTATTTTGCAGTAGCGCCAGTGGCAATAATTACCGATTCTGCTTCAAAATATTTTCCATCGTCAGTGGCTAATTTGAAAGGTCGTTTGGACAAATCAACGCTGGTAACTACGCCCCAACGGATATCTGCACCCATGCGTTCTGCTTGTTGGCGTAAGTCTTCCATCATTGCTGGCCCCTCAATGCCTTTAGGATAGCCTGGAAAATTTTCTACTTCGGTGGTGGTTGTTAACTGGCCGCCTGGCTCCATTCCTTGATACATGACGGGTACTAAATTGGCACGAGATGCATAAATGGCTGCTGTATAGCCTGCTGGCCCTGAGCCAATGATAAAGCTTTTTACTTTTTCTACTGTTTGTGACATATAATTTGGGTTGTTAATTTATAATTTTTGCGTGAAAAACTTCTTTTCAGAAAATATGCCAAAAGATAGATATTTCCTTTTGCTGACATTGTGACACGCTTAATCGAAAAATTTCCATGATAAGCCTACTTTAATAATAGCGTCTTGTTGTGGATAGTGGGGCACTAGAAAATAATGATCACTACCAAATAAAGTGTTGAGCGATTGATATTTAACAAAAACTCTTGCTCGTTTAATTTTAAAGTTAATATAAAAATCTACATAAAATTGCCGATCTAATTCGGTGCTTTGCTGCAAATAAAATTGCATAAGCGCTGGGTTATAGGCATCGCCAAAATAATTGTTTAGATAAGTCACTTCAACGCCTGGATGCATTGTTAATGCGCCTTTAAACAAGGGAAAGCCTATGTAAATACTTGCTTTTGCTGTTAAATCGGGCAGCTGAATAACTTGCTCATTGCTGCTTTTTTGATACATAAGCTGAACCGTGCTGCCTAACTTTTTGTACTTAAACTCCTTTTTAAATCTGGCAGTTATTACTTGAAAGCTTCCCGTAAATTGTTGAGGAAAACTATTGGTATCGTAGTACAAAAAATCGTTGACGGTATGAATGGCAACTTCTGCAAAATAGCCATTAATCATGACATCACTTCGTAAACTCAATTGCTTTTGTTTTGTGAAGTGATTAGTCCACATAAAATGATTGGAGTAGGTTTGGAAACTACTAATGCTAGGCGATTGTATGGCTAAATTAAAACCTGCTGTCCATTTAAAGACGGTGGAAAGTGGCAGACTAATCTTACCAAAAATGTTCATGTCATTGGAGCCAATAGCAATACTTTGAGGATTGTTTAACTTCAATTGGTAGTTAAAGCCGCCATCCAAAATTAGCTTTTCAAAATCGAACGAAATATCCGCATGGGGGACTAGGTAATTGAAATAAAACTCTTGATTACCATCAAAATACATCTTATAATAATAGGCTATTCCAAAATCGAAAGTGATATATTGTGGATGGTTTTGAAAGTAATTTGAAACACCAAAGTCAATTTTAAAATCGGTAATGGCACTGCTATCAGTCGATTGTGTCGAATCGAGATAAGCAAATTGATAATATCCGCTATCCCATTGATAATCATTATACATTCGCGCCGTCTTAGAAAAATAGGAACTTAAATAGGCTTTGGCAAAAAAGCGGTCGGTGGTAGAATCTGTTGACGATTTGCCAATGTTAACATATTGATTGAAAGCGTAATAATTAGATTTCAAACTATTGGTCGCCTGGTCAAGATTTATAGGCAATACCTCGCGGGTAAATTGTGAACTATCGCGGTACAGATTGTCAAAACTAATTCCTCCATTCTCGCCAAATTTGAATTTATTATGGATATACTCCGCTTGAAATCCATATCGATTTCTAGTTGTTTGATAGGCTACTATTCCTCTGAAATGTGAATTACTAACTTTTTGGTTAGCAAAGAGTCCCTCAGTACTTTCTACATTAAAATTCATTCCGAAATATAGCCGTTTGCTGGCCTGACTTGCTAAAACTCCTTTTAAGTAATTTTCTTGCTGACCAGCTAGGGTGTAAAAAATCTCGGAATAGGGGACTTCAACATTTCGATATAGGGGCAAATTTGCGGATTGATAAAAATATTCACCTAAATTCTGCTCGCCTATGCTGAACTGATTTGATAAAGCTGAAAAAAACAAGTCGCGCAATGGCCCTCCAGTGGTCATGGTCGTTGCCGCCATATCATAAGCTGATAAACGGAGATCGTACTGATGAAAGGTATGGAGTAAAGTATCTAATGAAAAGTAGTTTCTATTGGCGAAAGGATGATTCGGAAAATAAAATTCTATGCGATTGGAATCTGCGGGCATCTGCTTGCTTGAATCTGCATTTTGGGCAAAAATATCAATCCCATGCAGCAGTATAACGCTTAGCAGCAAAACCCATTTATGAAGTGGTGTTGTTTTCAAATAATTAAAAGATAGAATTTTGGCAAAAATATCAATAAAACTTAGGAAAGTAAAATTTAATAACGTATCCATTAAGCGGTTATTTTAAATCGAAAAATGGCTTTGAAAGCTAAGGATTTTATACTTTTAGATTTGATTTGCGTGCTTTGCGATACAAAATAACAAGACCAACCAATCCGCCTATTACCAATAAACTAGAAATTATTTCTGCTTGAGTAATTTCGGATTTACCTAGATAATAGACATTGTTGACTCGAATTTTTTCGATGAAAAAGCGAGCGAATCCATTCAGAATCAAGGCGATGAAGAAAAGACTTCCAGCAACTTTTATTCTGTTTTGAAATACCCAAATAGCTACAAAAAACAGGAAACTCAAAACTGATTCATAAAACATCGTCGGGAAGACAGGCACATCCAGCTTGAAGCAGTAATCACCATCGCAGCTCATCATTTTACTGCCTTCATTGATTACATTGTGCGGAAAATCGTATGCCCACATCCAGTCGGGGAGCATGGCTAGCCATTCGGGTTTAGGTTCTGGATTAGGAATTCCCCAGCAACCATCGCCACTCAACAAACAAGCCAGTCGACCGACTGCATAAGCGGCTAAAATAGCTGGTGCAGCGGCGTCTATTAAATGTAAAGCGTTGATTTTCTGCTTGCGAATATAGTAGAAGACCGCCGCAGTGCCCACAATCAAACCGCCATAAAAGGTGAAGCCTCCCGAGGAAAATAATTGTTGGAGAGGGTCTTTAAAAAATCGATCTAAATTCTCTAAAATGTCAAAAATCTTGGCGCCAATAATTCCCGATAAGGCTGCCACCATTACGATGGTCATCGTTAATTCATAAACATGAATTTTCACCTCCTCAAAAACGGCCTTCGGACTTTGGGTTTTCTTCGCCTGCCGATATGACCAATATCCACTGGCTGCAAATGCTATAATGCCAGCAAGCCAGCATCCTTGCAAGGAAAAAAGATAGGCACTTACTCCTTTGGTAAATGCTTGATATTCTGCCATAATGCCAACTATTTTGAAGGCAAATAAAAAATAGAAGGCGGAAGAAATCACGATATCTAAATAGTTGATAGGACCGCTAACTTGTTTTTTACTATCAATCATTCCCATTAAACCTAGGCGTTCCTTGCGTTTAAGACCTAGATTGAGTACAAAACCGCCAGTCATAAAAGCCATAACAAGCACAAATCCGTAAGTCGGCATTGGAAAATTGATGTGAGTTCCAAAGAGATAGTTAATTAAATGTCCTAAAGTGGGAAACATATTGTTTGCATTTTGTTTAGTTACCAAAAATAGTGGAAATATCAATCGCTTTATAATGATGGGTTTTAAGTGCAACTAATCTACTACTAATACCCATAGCTAGCTATTCCACTGTTTACGGATTGGAGGTGTATTTTGCATATTGGATTTACCATTTCTACCAAGCCTGTGACTAGTCCCTGCGTTTTATAAGTAATGTTTTTTTTCATTATAAAACCATAGAAACCAATGTTTTAATGAATAAAAAAACCTTTTTTTAAAGAGTCTAATCTTCGTGATTGATATCCAAACCGACTGTTTCTTATTTAACAATAATTAAGGGGCTTGTAATTTTTTAAGTTGTAATTTGGCTGCTTGTTTTCGGGGAAATAAAATTTTATTTTTAAGGTAATTTTGAATTTTGGATGATTAAATTAGAAAATATACATAAATCCTATCATACGGGTTCTAATTCATTACATGTGCTTAAGGGTATTTCGGCCGAGATACATAAAGGTGAAATGATATCCATTATGGGCTCGTCGGGAAGTGGTAAATCGACTTTGCTGAATATACTAGGGATTTTAGATGCTTATGATTCAGGTAATTACTTGTTAAACGACATTCCTGTTAAGAAGATGAGTGAGAAAAAGGCTGCCTGGTTTCGTAATAATTATATCGGTTTTGTATTTCAATCATTCAATTTAATAAGCTACAAAAACGCCTTAGAAAATGTAGCGTTACCGCTTTATTATCAGAATGTTAGTCGCAAAAAGCGAAATCAAATAGCGTTGGAATATCTTGATAAAGTTGGATTACGAGAATGGGCACACCATTTACCCTCCGAACTGTCAGGAGGTCAGAAACAACGGGTTGCCATTGCGCGTTCTATAATTTCTAATCCAAAAGTAATATTTGCTGATGAACCCACGGGCGCATTGGATTCGGTAACATCCATGGAAGTGATGAGTATTTTGAAAGATATTAATAAGGAGGGAATTACCATCGTAATTGTCACCCACGAAAATGATATTGCTGAAATGACCGATCGTATTATCCGTTTGAAAGACGGTCTAATAATCCATGAATAACTGATATCATGTTCGATAGAGATAAGTGGTTGGAAATATGGAGTACTGTCCGGCAAAACAAATTGAGGACTTTTCTAACTTCTTTTAGCGTTTTTTGGGGTATTTTTATGCTGATTATTCTTCTTGGTTCTGGCAAAGGATTACAGAATGGTGTCGAAAAGGAATTTGCCAGCGATGCTACCAATTCAATATGGATCAATGGTGGAATCACTACTTTGGCTCACAAAGGCATGTTACCTGGACGACCTATTGCCCTTAAAACCAGTGATATTCCACTAATACAAAAAGAAATATTAGCTGGCGACGAGATTGGAATTCGTCAAGATATTTGGCAAAGTAATACGATTAGCTACAAAAATAAGTATGTTACTTTTGATGTTAAATGTGTAAATCCAATATATGCTAAAGTAGAGAATATCAATATTTTAGATGGTCGGTTTCTGAATGATTTGGACATGACCAGCAGTCGCAAAGTGGTTGCAATCGGTTATTTAGTGCGGGATGAGTTGTTTGGTAATCGCAAAGATATTATCGGTGAAATGATTTCGATAAATGGGATTGCCTACAAAGTAATTGGTGTTTTTGATGATACTGGGGGTGATCGCGATGTACGACGGGTTTATATTCCGCACTCTACCGCCACCAAATTATATGGTTTTGGTGATGAGATAGGTCTTGTTCCAATAATTACCTCGGCAAATGTGGAAGAGAGCAAAGCTATGGAAAAACGGATAATTGAAAAGTTGGCCATTGTACATCAATTCGACCCAAATGATCCGCGAGCAGTTTTTGTATGGAATAATGTGGAAAATTATGCCCAGTTTACCGCCCTCTTTGCCATGATTCGTAAGTTTATTTGGTTCATCGGTATTATGACTATTATCGCTGGAATAGTGGGCGTTAGCAATATTATGATTATCGTAGTGAAAGAACGTACCAAGGAGATTGGCATCCGAAAAGCCATTGGTGCTCGCCCGTCTTCTATCGTTAGCCTGATATTGATGGAAAGTATTGTAATCACCTCATTTGCAGGATATGCTGGCTTGGTGGCTGGCACTTTTGTCCTCGGCATGTTAAGCACCTATTTGCCTGCCTTCGACTATTTTTTAAATCCAGAAGTGAGTTTAGGGGTTGCCATTCAGGCCACCATTGTCTTGGTCTTTTCGGGTGCTTTGGCCGGCTTTTGGCCAGCCATGCGGGCGGCGCGTATACAACCCATCGAAGCATTAAGAGATTAATTATGAATATTATAGATGTCGATAAATGGAATGAAATTTATAGTGTTTTGAGCAAGAATAAGATGCGTACTTTTCTTACTGCTTTTGGCGTGTTTTGGGGTATTTTTATGCTGATGGTGATGATGGGTGGCGGCTCTGGTTTGCAAAATGGTGTCACGCAAAATTTTGATGATATGGCCTCTAATTCTATTTTTATTTGGACACAAAGAACCACGATTCCTTATAAAGGTTTTCCAATCGGCCGCAATTTTAATTTCGAAAATGAAGATACTCGGGCACTCAAAGATAATATTCCAGAAATAAAATATCTAGCCCCAAAAGCACAATCCGGTGGTTACCGCGGCACCTCTAATGTCATTCGTGGTTTGAAAACGGGCGCTTTTAGCATTAATGGCGATGTGCCAGAATTCTTTAAAATTAAATCCTATAGAATTCTTAAAGGTCGTTTAATCAATGAGTTTGATATTGAAAATAAGAGAAAAGTTGCTACAATCGGTAAGAGGGTTTACGAGATACTTTTTGAAATAGGAGAGAATCCTATTGGTAAAAATATCGAAATCAATGGCGTGTATTTTACCGTGGTTGGCTTGTTTGAACCTACTCGCTTGAGCGATAATGATAATCAAGATGCTCAGAGTATTATCATCCCGCTAAGTACTTTCCAAAAGGCCTTTAATTGGGGAAATATTGTAGGATGGTATTCGGTGACGATTGAGGATGATATTCCAGCTTCGGATGTGGAAGATAAAATATTTAGGCTATTAGCCGAACGACACCATATTGATCCTGCTGATAAACATGCTTTTGGGAGTTGGAATACTCAAAAAGAATTTACTAAAATTATGGGATTATTTGCTGGAATTAGAGCGCTGATTTGGTTTGTTGGTTTAGGAACGTTAACCGCAGGCGTTATTGGCGTTAGTAATATTATGTTGATAACCGTTAAAGAACGGACTAAAGAATTTGGGATAAAGCGTGCTTTAGGCGCTACGCCTATATCCATTCTGTTTCAAATAATTGTTGAATCCATTCTTATTACTTCGGTGGCCGGTATTGGCGGTTTAATTACGGGCGTTTTTACCGTTGAAGGGATTAATAAAATGATGCAAGGAAATGAAAGTGAAATGTTTGCAAATCCGGAAGTGAATTTGCAAGTAGCTATTTATGCCATATTGGTTTTAATTATCTCGGGCGCCTTGGCCGGACTTTTACCTGCTATGCGGGCTGTTAAAGTAAAACCAATTGAAGCACTTAGAACTGAATAATAGAATTTAATAAATATAGTTATGATTAAGAAAATTTTGAAAATCAGCTTATTAGTAGTTTTTGTGGGTGCTTTTGTCGCCACCTTATATTATCTTTACAGTAAGTCGAAGCAGGAACCACAGGTTTTTACTACTCAAAAACCAATTATTACCAATATCATCGAAAAAACAGTTGCGACTGGTTCTGTAGTCCCTCGTAAGGAGATTGCTATCAAACCCAAGTTGAGCGGAATTGTAACTAAAATTTTTGTAGAAGCGGGCGACTATGTCAACATAGGTGACCGTATTGCGATCGTTAAAATTATTCCTGATATGGTGAACCTTAATAGTGCTGAATCTCGACTTTCAAAAGCAAAGCTTAGTTTCAATGATGCTCAAATTCAATATGATAGGCAGTTATTGCTCTTTGAGAAAGGGGTGATATCGGATCAAGAATTTCAACAAATTAAGTATGCTTTTCAAACCGCAAAAGAGGAGGTTAGGGCTTCTGAGAATAATTTGCAATTGATTAGAGAGGGCGCGCTTAAGGATGCAGGAAATAGTAATACAGTGGTAGAATCGACCATCAGCGGAACCATTTTGGACGTTCCAGTTGAAGAGGGATATTCGGTAATTGAAGCGAATAATTTCAATGAAGGAACTACGATTGCCTCGGTGGCCGATATGCGCGATATGATTTTTAAGGGTCAGATTGATGAATCGGAAGTGGGTAAAATTAAAACTGGAATGCCTTTGATCTTAACTATCGGCGCGATTGAAAACACCTCCTTTGGCGCTATTCTGCAGTATATCAGTCCTAAAGGAGTGAAAGAAAATGGGGCAATTCAGTTTGAAATTAAAGCCGATGTAAATTTGAAAGAGAATGTTTTTATTCGTGCTGGTTACAGTGCCAATGCGGATATTGTCCTCCGTCGGGTGGATAGTGTGATGGCTATCAATGAATCGCTGTTGCAATTCGACCAAGGAAAAGTGTTTGTTGAGGTTAAAATAGATTCCGTAAAATTCGAGAAAAGATTTATCACCACTGGTCTTTCTGATGGAATTCAAATTGAGGTGAAATCTGGTTTGAAAATGACTGATGCAATCAAAGTGTGGAATAAAAATATCTAGTTTTTTTAGAGATATTAGCTCAGCTTTTTATTGGTTTGATTTATCTGTTTTCAAGAAGTTCTAATCTTTTTTTAGGATAGAGTCCAAAAACTGCTACTTTTACGAAGCTTATTCACTAGACGATATTTTTCTTAATTGATATATTTCCAGTGATATAAGTCTAATTGTATAATTCATTAAAGTAATTTCTATGTCAAATACCTCCCAAATAAAATGTCCTAACTGTGGAACTTCTATCGATGTTCAAGATGTGCTTTCTCATCAACTAGAGGCTGAAATTAAGCGTCAGTACCAGTCGCAATTGAGCGCTGAAAAACAAAAATTCGAAAAGGATTACGAGCTTTTGAAAAAAGAAAAGGAGAATTTTGAGCAAAAGAAAAAGCAAGAAAATGAATTATTTCAAGAACGTTTGGAAAAGCAATTGAAGGAGGAACGCAAAGTTATTGAGGAAAAAGTTAAACAGAAACTTACTGAAGAACAGTTGGATCGATTTAATGAAATGCAGCTTGAACTCAATCAGAAATCGGAGCAAATTAAAGAATTACACCGCACAAAAGCAGAGGTTGAAAAGCTCAAACGTGAAAAGGAAGAGTTGAAAGATGTCGCTGAATCCGAGGCACAGAAAAAGCTGACTTTATTACTTTCGAGCGAAAAGGAGAAGATTAAAAGATCGGAGGAGGAGAAAAATGAAATGCGATTTCGGGAATTGCAGAAGCAGCTTGAAGATCAAAAGCGATTGACCGAAGAAATGAAACGCAAACAAGATCAGGGCTCTATGCAAATGCAAGGCGAAGTGCAGGAGTTGGCAATCGAGGAGTGGCTCATCAATCATTTTCCACTCGATACCATTGATGAAATAAAAAAGGGGGCTAGGGGAGCTGATTGCCTGCAAATTGTGAATACCAGAACTCGTCAAAACTGTGGCAAAATTTACTATGAAAGTAAGCGTACCAAAGATTTTCAAGCGGCATGGATTGAAAAGTTTAAAGCCGATATGCGCGAAAAAGGAGCCGATGTGGGCGTTTTAGTAACCGAGTCTTTGCCAACAGGGCATGAGCGTTTGGGTATAGTTGATGGCGTGTGGATTTGTACTTTTGAAGAGTTTAAAGGCCTCTGTTCTGTCTTGCGAGAGTCTGTTATTCAACTGAGTACTGCCATAAGCACCCAAGAAAATAAAGGAGACAAAATGCATCTTCTATACGATTACCTTACCAGTACCACTTTCCGGATGCAGGTTGAAGCAATTGTTGAGGGTTTTTCGTCGATGAAAAGCGCCCTTGAAAGTGAAAAACGCTCTATGCTGCGTATTTGGAAGGAGCGCGAAAAGCAAATCGAAAAGGTGATTACCAATACCATCGAAATGTATGGCTCCATCAAAGGAATTGCTGGAAATGCCGTGCAAGCAGTCCACGCATTGGAATTGATGCCAGGCGATAGCACTGAAGAGGATGTTGATTAGGATTGGTTTATGCTAAAAGAAATATGATAGAAATATAAACCTCGAAAGTGGTAAGTTAAATTCTAAACCGTTGTCCCGCTTCGGAGGAATAGTCTAAATCAGACAAAGCACACATTGGAATTGTAAATCTTCAAATGGTATTGACTCAAAGTTTCATTCAAATATGGCAAAAATTAAAGGAATCAGTATTGATGGTGCTAAAATCACTATCATTCAGGTAGATAACGATGACTACATTTCCCTGACAGATATGGCAAAAAGCCAACATCAGGAAGTTGTTATTTTTAAGTGGATGAGTACCAAAAGTACAATTGAATATTTAGGTGAGTGGGAATTGCTTTATAACCCCAATTTTAATTATACCGAATTCGGTATAATTAGAAATGAGGCAGGAACAAATAGCTTTGTCTTGTCAACCAAAAACTGGATTGAAAAAACCAACGCCATTGGAATAATAGCAAAAACTGGCAGATATGGCGGAACTTATGCCCACAAGGATATTGCATTCCATTTTGGGATGTGGATAAGTGCTAAATTTCAATTACTGCTGGTTAAAGAATTTCAAAGATTAAAAGAGGAGGAAAATAGCCGTCTTCAACTTGAATGGAACTTTCAGCGAATTTTAGCTAAAGTCAACCATCGCATTCATACCGATGCGATTAAAGAAAATCTTATTCCTAAAGAACTTTCTAAACAAGAAATATACTTTATTTATGCCAATGAAGCAGACATGCTTAATATGGCGCTTTTTGGTAAAACTGCTCAGCAATGGAGAAACGAAAATCCCGATACTAAGGGAAACATTCGGGATATGGCAACTCTTGAACAGTTGGTAGTACTTAGCAACCTCGAAAGTATAAATGCAGTATTAATCCACCAGGAATTGCCACAACCCGAAAGGTTAAGGCAACCCAATCATGTCGCAATTACACAAATGAAATCATTGATTAATAGTCCGAATATGATTAAAAAATTTATTTAAACCAAGCCGTATGAATTGAGAGCCTCATTATGGTTCCATGAGAGGGAAGAGGTGAAACTCCATTTTTCGACTCGATTATTCAAAATATCTTAAAATTATTTTTTAAAAATTCTTTTCCGTACTTTCAATATCAGCAAACTAAGGAGCATGCTGACCGAACCTGCTACCAGCGCCAAGAGGATTGCGCCAGTGGCGTATTGATAAAAATCATAGCCCATTTGATTAAAAAAATCTCGATAATGTCCGCTATCCAAATGTTCAAAGCTTTTGAATAGTCCTTCAACAGAGCTATCTCCCTTGAGTAGGCCGCCAGTCCAATAACTTGCTAAAAGGATAAAAGGGATGAATGGAGGCAAGCTAATGTTGGCGGCAATAATTACGAGCGTTTTATTTAGTTTCATCCATTGCGCTAAGAAAAATGCCACGAGCATTTGAAATCCCCAAATGGGTATAATGCCCATAAAAATACCAAAACCAATGGTGAAACTTATTTTCTCAGGACTTTCATTATGCGCTTCAATTTGTTCCTTAATGATTTTTCTGAAATCGTTTTTTATAAAATAAAGGATGAAATCACGAGGCTTTATATAAAGTAAGGCCCACAACACCAGCACTGTATTGAGGAGGCTAATTCGGGTAAAATCCTTGAAAGGTCGGAAATGAGAAACCCTATCACTTCCTTGAAAATACTTTACTTGTACATTTACCGAATCAATAGGGATTGAGCGCCAAGCACTTCGAGTCAGAACTTCGATTTCAAATTCAAATTTTCGGGTGTAAAAACGCATTTTCTCAAAGGATTTTATCGGATATAATCGGTATCCAGTTTGAGTATCTGCTTGTTTTTGGCCAGTCTCGACCCAAAACCAAAAGTTTGAAAAACGATTGCCAAAATTACTTTTTGCCGGAATTCCGCTTTGGTTCATATTGCGATTGCCAAGAATTAGGCATGGTTTTTCAATCGCTTCAAGTTTATTCAAAAAAAGTGCTAAATCCGTTGTAAAATGCTGTCCGTCAGAATCTATTGTAATAGCATTCCGAAATCCCATAGCCAAAGCTTTGGCAAATCCTTGTCGCAGAGCCCAGCCTTTGCCTTTGTTTTCGGTATAGCTAATAAGGGTAAATGGCTTCTGAATACTTTGAAGTAGATAAAGGCTTTGATCGGTGCTGCCATCATTCACAACAATCAAATTAGAGGTGTTTTCCAAAATAGATTCAATAAGCTGCACCACCGTAGTTGCATTATTATAAGTTGGCATTATCACACAACAATGGTGCTTGTCGAATTCGTTTTGTAGTCTGTTTATCATCGTATTATCTCAAATTGGGCCTGGTATTTTGTGATGATGCTTGGCAATTCATGTAGCGATTGTATTTCGGCTTGTAGTTGTATCAATTCATCTATTTTCCAGGTCAATACAATCTTAATTATTTGAAATTCAGTAGGTAAAATCATTTTTAAGAATTTAATATTCTTCGATGATTTTAAGCGAAGATTATGATTTAGGGATTTCGATAAGAGTTCTTCGATAAGTTGCAATTGAACCACCCCTGGCATAACCGCCAAGTCGGGGAAGTGACCGGCATACATTGGATGATCTGGAATCAAACGAATCAAATAGTGCGCTTGATTTTCGGCTACTGTGGAATCAATTATTTCGTAATAGGCAGTTAAACTCATCTTTTTTATTTCAGAAATAGTAAGTTTATATTTAGTTTTATGGATTGGTGTTTTATGCTAACACTCATCGGATAAGGGTTTTTGGAGGTTTCCAGGTTTATTATTTCTTTGGTAAACCCATTTCGTTGGTGACGGATTTTATGGACTTCTCCATAGCGATTTGTAAAATAGCATCGCGTTCCTTCCCTTCGAAATTTGAAACGGTATTCGTCATCTATCCACCGTACTTTGGCTGGTTCCCAAACAGCAAAATTGATAAATAGGCTTTCAAAATCTCTTCGTAGAGTGTTAATAATCAATTTTTTATTTAGATAAGGTACGCATGAATGGAGTTTGAAAGGCGCTTTTGAATTAGTATAAAATTCCATTTCGAATAGACTAATTCCTACTTCAGTAACCATGGCAATTCGAAAGCTCGAGTCTGCATCTTTTTTGATTATCAGTAGCCCAGTTAAAGTGTCATTTTTATATTCGATCGTAGCGCGATATAGGTATTTACCTTCCAACTGATTGAAAATCTTCAAATTAGGAATAGTGTCCTGCCTTGTTGCTTGGGTAAAGCTGGGTGTGCTAAGCAGCCAACTAAGGGTTAAGCTGAAAAGTATTTTTAGGAATTTCTCCATTTACAATCCGTTGTTTAAAATTTAAGATAGTGAAATCGTCACTGTTTTCGGTTAATTTAATACTTACCACTCCATAATCAATGGCGTTAAAATATAATTCTATACTTGATAATACCTCGGTCATGGCGGCCTGTTGTGGTATTAAACGCGCCATATAATATTCTTTATTTTGAAAATAGCTGACCTTAAATTTTTTAGAATCTAGCATGGTTCCGTTCAAAGCGCCTAGCATCAATTGATTGATTTCATTGAAGATAGGATTTGAATTCATATTGTACGACTTTATTTTTCCGGCATCCATTATTTGAACTTGTTTACCATTTAATACAATGGTATATTCGATTGGCTCGTTGTATTGCCAGCGTATAAAATGAGGTTCTTGAAAGTAAAATTTCCCCTTGCTAATCATGATTTCTTTAAACATACCTAAGTGTTTCTCTTGCACAAAATCACTTTTTAAGGCATGCGTTTGCTTGGCTTTGGCAATTATTTTAGCTTTAATCTGACTCGGGTCTTTGATAGCGATAAAATTATCGTTGATGTTAGTTAGACTTAACAAGAGCATAGCTCCCGCAAAAATGAATATGTTGGCAATCCAGTTAAGTTTATTCATACGCTTGCTGATTTAATAATTCGTCTAAGGGCACAAATTTAAAACCTTTCTCTTGTGCGTAAGGGATTAAAAAATCTATAATTTCTATGATTCCTTCATGCTGATCGTGGAGTAAAATAATATCACCACCATTCAGTTTTTTTTGAAGTTTACGAATCACTTTTCCCACTGTTCTGCTGGTATCGTAAGTTCTCAAACTCCAAGCAACGGGCAGCATTTTGGTTTGCGAAACTGCTTTGGCTAAGCGTGGATTTGTGACTCCAAAGGGTGGTCTAAAGTAAACAGGATATTTATTTATAAATTTGTAAATCAGTTTATTAGTTTTATTTATTTCAAGTATCATTTCATCTAATTTGGCTAAGGGGAAGCGCGTATGATGATAGTAGGAATGATTCCCAATTAGATGACCTTGTTCATGGATTTTGGTGATGAGTGTTTGCTGTTGCGAGGCTTTTTCGCCAATCACAAAAAAGCATGCTTTTACTTTGTAATGCGCAAGCTTTTCGAGTACCATAGGAGTCCAATCTGCATGCGGACCATCGTCGAAGGTGAGTGATATTTCATTATATCGTGCATCGCCGGCTAGTTCATGGTCAATAAAAAAATTGAGTTGGGTAAAGATTACACCAGCGGTGAGTATCAGCAAATAGGCAATAGCAAAAAACACAAAAACTAATGGCTCAAATCCATTAACAAAAGCATGCACAAGGAGATAAATTAGCGCTGCTGCAAATAATAGATTGGTGATGTTAAATCGTGTCATTGCTGGATAATAAGATAAAACTATAGTTGTTCATTCCATTATGGTTGATAATGGCAATGCGGCTGATTTTTTGATTCGGGTTAAAGTCGTGGTTTAGATAATTTGGAACATTTTGCTGCTCCAATATTTTACTACCAAGCCAAATTCCAATAATTCCTGAGGATGCAAATTCCCCACTTATATGCTTGTATTTTAGGTATTTACTGCTATTATTTTGTTGCTCTACCCATTGATTTAGGACTTTATCCGCTGCCGAATCACCAGTGTTTCCTCCAATAATAACTTGTATTTGATGTTTTTGCAAGTGGTTTGCAAGTAGAAAATCATGGTAGGATTCGTTGAAATCCTGTGGGCTTTTTAAATCATAATGGAAGCTAATCCATTGGATTATAGGCATTGTAGTCGCTTTATTAGCAGATTGTAAGACCATGAATGCTGCAGTTTCCCCTTCAATATAGCCTTTTTCATGCTGCTCGAAAAGTAAATGCGATTCTTGCTGAGCTGAACGCAGTAGTCCTAAA
This sequence comes from Draconibacterium orientale, assembly GCA_020718275.1. Taxonomy (GTDB): domain Bacteria; phylum Bacteroidota; class Bacteroidia; order Bacteroidales; family UBA1556; genus UBA6267. Next base: position 7,069 of record DYSI01000007.1, on the reverse strand, counting down.
TTCTCGCGGATCGTATGCGTCTCAGTGGTTATTTCTTCTACAGCACCTATTAGCACTATTTGTACTTCGTTGGTATTTAGCCTTATAGCTGCCTCTAAGAGGGTATGTTCAAAATTAAGATCCTTATGCGTAAAAGTGAAGTTTTGGCCTTTCGACTTGAGTCCAATGGCTAAATAGCCCGCTAAAGTATTATGCGTAGAATTAATAAAAGCAGTTGGTTTCATAAATTCCTCTTCGTTTTCAATCATCTCTTGCAGGAATTTTATGGTGTCGCTGAGGCAGCCCATGGAACTGGCGACTGAAATAGATTCAGGAATCGCTATTTGAGCCCGTTTTAATGCTATTTCAGCAGCTACCCATGTCATTTTAAGGATTCTACTCATTCGCCGCGATTGCATGGCTGGAATATAATCTTTATAATTTGGTTCAATAGCATTTGCTTGATTGCCAAAATTATTTTGCATTTGACTAGTTAGAGATACCATTTCCAGTTCTTGAAAGGGACTAATCAGGGCACTTGATTGGATGGCGATGGAAGTCTTCATTTGCTTATTCTGGCTTTGAAAAAATGAGTGAAGAATTATTGCCTCCAAAACCAAAAGAATTAGAAATAACATGTTTAACAATGTTTGTTTCAATCGATTGTTTAATAGGATTTATGTTCAACTCGGGCATTTGATTATAGAAATTCAATGATAAAGGCAAATATTGGTTTTGGATACAAAGCAGGGAAATAACCGCTTCGATAGCTGCGGCAGCGCCTAGCGTGTGCCCCGTAAAAGCTTTGGTAGAACTAAAAGGAATGGATGTATTAGCCATTAAGCGCTGAATTGCAATTCCTTCAGAAAGGTCATTATTGGGTGTTCCAGTGCCGTGGGCGTTGATATAGCTTATGTCTTGAGGGTTGAGCTTGGCTGAAAGCAAAGCGCCTGACATCGCCGCAAAAGCGCCATCTCCATCAGGTGAGGATGCGGTTTGGTGAAATGCATCATTGGTATTGGCATAGCCGCTCAATGTTGCAATAGCAGTACGTTTGCCTTGTTCCATACTTTGCTGATTTTCCATCAGGAGATAGGCGGCGGCTTCTCCCAAATTCAGACCCTTTCGCTCGGCATCAAAAGGTTTGCATAGCTGCGGATCTAATATCATGAGACTGTTGAATCCATTGAGGGTGAAAGCGGAAAGCACATCTACGCCGCCAACCACTACTCGATCAAGCATCCCACTCTGGATCAATCGGCTACCTAAAATGATTGCATTGGCAGAAGAGCTGCATGCTGTGCTTAGCGTGGTGCGATATCCTTTGAAATTCAACTGATTAGCGATGAATTCGGTACTGCTTCCAAGAGGATGTTCTTTTGCAAAGTCTAGAAATTCTCCCTTCAAATAGTTTTGTAAGTAATGCTCGGACTGATCCATGCCTCCAACGGTGGTTGCGGAAATAAAACCAGTTCGTAAATCGGGGCTTAATTTGGCCGTTTCGAGTAATTGCTTGCATGCAAATAATCCTAGAAGACTGGTGCGTGAGTAATAGCCACTTGAAAGTTCTAATTCTTTGATTAAGTTAGAATTACTCTTTTTAACTTCCCCAAAAAGAAAATTTTGTCGGTGTTTTGTTTGTAAAAAATCCACTTCTCCAATGCCAGTTTTCTCCTTTTTGATGGACTCAAAATGGTCGTCTGCTTGGTCACCAATCGCGCTAATTGCGCTCATTGCGGTGAGGTAGATTTTTTGTTTGTTGATCATGATTTTGTATTTTCCATAATGTATTTGGCCATGGTGCCTACCGAATAAAAAATTTCCTTGCCTTTGGACGCCTCTACGATTTTTAAACCATAGGTTTTGTCCATTAATACAATTAGTTCTAGTGCATCAATGGAATCAAGTCCCAATCCTTCGTTAAAGAGCGGCTGGGTGGCGTCTATTTCTTCGGGGCTTAGTCCTTCTAGATTGAGGCAGCTAATGATTTCAATTTTTAATTGGTGTATGAGTTCATCCATGTTTTTTAAGTTTATTCGTTGCAATACAATTCCTCAATTCTACTTGAAGTAAAACTTCCGAAATTATTTTTTATATTATTCTCTATCAGTATCATAAAGCATTCGTAATCGTTTTTAGTAACATCAATAAAAGCCAAAAGTAGCGCTTTTTGGCTTCCTCTCGTCAATAAATAATTCGCATAATCAAAGAGTAAATGACTTTTGAATTGATCTTGTACAAAGCAAATATTTTCCCCTTTTAAGTTATTCTTAATGGCAATTTCGCCCATCACGATATTCGGTAAAGTATAAACAAAGAGCGAAGGACTAGGGAAGTAGTTTTGAGAATCTGAAATGGTTTCGAAATATTTTTGATCAGTAAAGAGCGATGACTCGCTGGTGAGCATCAGGATTCCGATTTCGTGCGCTTGATAAGTAAGGTTTAAATCCTTGAGCAATATTTCAGCGCCTAAAACCCCTAGCTTACTCATTTCGTCCATTTTGAAAAATTTCAAATAGTTCATTCCCAATATTTTATATATTGCTTTTAAACTATCCGCAAGTTTTAATCCTTCTTGATTTGACCAAAACCGCTTTCCGTTCCTCGAAGCCTGCGTTGAATTAATGCGACCAAAGGCGGTGATATAATGATCCATAGCTAGCTTTTTTTGAAGATTAGTGCGGAATTGATACCACTGAATCCACTGGCTAGTTTGAGCGCATAGTGAATTGGTTTATAGGATATTGTGTCGGATATTTCGATAGGAACCGAAACCCCTAATTCCTTAAATCCACAAGTGGGAAGCAAGGCATTGACACGCATACTCCATGCTAAGGCTGCACTTTCAATAATTCCAGCGGCACCTAAGGTATGACCCCAAAATCCTTTTAAACTATGAGTTGGCACATTTTGTAAACCTAAACGTTGTAATCCAATCGCTTCCATTTCATCGTTATAGGGCGTTGCTGTTCCATGGGCAGAAATGCTATCAATTTGATTAAGGTCGATTTCAGCGTAAGAAATGGCATCCTTGACGGCGTAATACATTCCTTCGGCTGTGCGGCTAGGCCCTGAAATATGATTCGCATCATTGTGTGAGGCACCTGCTAAAAGCGCTATATCAGCAAGTTGTGTTCTGCTGAAGACGATGCAAGCGGAGGCTTCGCCTAAACTTAGTCCGTCTCGTTCTCGGTCGAATGGTTTACAAGCCTTGGCACTCAATGATTTGAATGATTGAAAGCCACTTAGCACAAAATGCGAAATGATATCACCACCAATCACGATTGCGGTTTCATATTTTTTCATTCGCAATAACTCTGCTCCCCAATTGAGCGCCATTACGCCCGAAACACAAGCATTGGAAATTACCATTGGCTCATTCGGATTATTGAAATAGCGACTAATTTGCTGGGCTGAAGACCAAAGATGTATTCTACTGCTTTGGTCGTGCAAAGGATGTTTCGGATCCAGTAATTCTATATTTCCTTTGGTAGTAGAAATGATGAAAATGCAATTTGGACTGCTAGGATCAATACCGGCTTTAGCGACGGCTTGCTGAGCTGCAAGTACCATTAGTTTCTCAAAACGACTATAAGTTTCATTTAGTTTAAGTGCTTGAAAATCATTTTCTAACAAAGCCCAATTAAGTAGACCCAATGGTAATTCAGTTTCTGAAATCCCCAATGAATGGATTTGCAAACCACTGCTATTTTGGGTGATCTTCTCCTGATGAATTTCCAAACTGCTGCCTAAAGCAGAAATCATGGATTCGCCAATTAAGTAGATTTCTTGCATCCTTTAGGTATTAAGTAAGCCATGCTGAATTTTCCAATTGATCACAAAATCTGGTAAATTCAATAATAATTGTTTATCTAAATTGGTAAAAACCTGCACCGTTTTTCCGGTGGCTACCAAGCTCAAATCTGATTTGCGAAAGATACGATAATGGAATATTAGTTTGGCGGCTATGGCGTCGATGTATTCAGTCTCAATCATCGCAGTATCACCGTAGCTAAGCATTCCTTTATGGTCGATTGAACTATGGACGATAGGCGTATAAACTTTATTTTCAAAAACTTGCAAATAGTGGAGTCCGTATTCGCGTCCCCATGATTCACGTCCGTCTTCAAAGAGTTTGATATAGTGTCCATGCCATAAAATCCCCATTGAATCCACTTCGTTGAAGCGTATGGTGCTTTCGCAACGGTTTAATAATTTAAGGTCAAATTTATCCATTAGGCTTCTAAAAATATTTTCATTTCACAATGTGCCAATCGCCGATCTTCCGAATCTCTAACTTCAGCTTTGATTATATGCACGTTTAATATTTGATTCAGCAATTTAGTACGGGTAAAAATGCTGGTGTTTACGCCTGGTAATTCGTTTATTATCAAGTCTTTGATTGCGCCAATAAAACCTTTTTTAGGATTTTCATCCAGCAATCTATTTGCAATACCATTGGCAGCTGCGGCGGTTTGAGCCATGTTTTCGATTAAGCCATAAGCGCTAAGGCAAGCATTTTCAACCAAGAGGTGATTTTCCTTTATGGCAAAAGTGCTAAGCGTTTCTTCACTATTGGAGGAAATAATTTTATCTACCAGCACCATTGGGGATCGTTGGGGAATAAGGTCGAGTATGTTTGTAAGTTCTGGCATGCTTATTTGGTTTCCACTTTCTTCATGCAGCGATAAATGCTGTGACTAACTCCTACCTCATGCCATTCTTGTTTCACGTAAAAACCTGCCTGATCAAGGAGAGCAAGCATATCCGCGCTATGATACATTTGGCTATTTCCATTGGCAATGGCCGTAAAGTATAAACTGGTAGCGTGAAGACTGTAGGTTGAAGCCTCAAATCTTTGTTTATCCCAAAAAGTTTCCATGATAAAAAGAGATGCCTGTTCGCTCATGGCTTCTTTTGCATAATGCAGTAGTTTGCTAATTTCAGCTTGAGAAAAGCAATCCAGAAACTGACTCATCCACAAAATATCAAAACCTTTGGGCAAAATTACGTTTTCGCCGAGCAAATTCACAGGATGAAAGTGAACACGCTCTTGCATTCCAGCCTTGGCAATATTTGCTTGAGCATCCTTAATTTGTCCAGGTAAATCCACAATCGTCATTTCAACTGCTGGATTGCTTTTGGCGCAAAAGAGTGAAAATTTCCCAGTATTTCCTCCAATATCCATAATGCTTTTAGGATCTAAAGCAAAGAGAAGCGGAATGGCTTCCGGAAATGAATAGTCAGAATAGTAATGATCAAAAGCAAACCAACTTCTACGAATCGGTTCAGGGAGTTCGCTAAGTGCTTCGTAAACCGTTGGCCAAGTGCCGAAAACTTTTAGTCCTTCTGGTTTTCCGTTGCGAATGGAGTCTTGCAAATTAAACATCCCGAGGTAATTTACGTCTTGGGTAAAATCCATATTTGCTCGTGTAAGTTCGTCATTAGCAATGTAATAACCAATTTTGGAAATAAAGAAGTTTTTTTCGTTCTGTTTAATCATTCGTAAACTTAAACCAGCTTCGAGCAGTACTTTAACGCCATATTCCGAAAGAGAAAGTGCGCTTGCAATTGCTTGTAGCGTGGCGCCTTGTTTACGTGTTTTCATTAGAAAATCTAGTATACCTAAATCACGCAGTGCAAGACTTGCTTGAAACATAATAGGAGCGAAGGCTATTTTTTGCGCTTCGTATTTTGCGTCTAAGGCGCTTATTTCCTGGTCGTATTCAAAACTTCCAGAAACAATGCTGTTGGTATATTGATCCATTTAGTGATGGTTGGATTACATTTGCGAAAATACATCTTTTTCAATTTACCCAATGAATCCAATGCAATAGAGTTATTTCTTTTTTTTGAGGTGCTAGGAATTATCTATTAAATTAAAACAATTCAAATACAGAATTAACCGAAACTATCGTTTTTTAGAATCCTAAAGTTCTATTTTATATGTATATAGGTTAATTGTTGCGTTTGAATTTTGTAACTACCCTCTTATTTATTTCAAAGAGTTGATTTTAAGATGATTTAATTGTATATTTGCCATTCATTTATAACTAATTCATAATAAATTTACTCCAAGTTTTTTGATATGATTAAAGGAATCTTTATTTTAATTATAACACTTCAAAGTGTTGTATCCATTGGCCAGAATTGGCATCCGCTGACGAAAAACGAAAAATTCAATTACCAATCCTCAGAAAATTATTATCCTACCCTTTGGGTTGATTCTGTATACGAAATTAATGGTGATAGCTTCTTTTTTACCAATAGGATAACCAAACAAGTTGGGCTTGCCGATATTAGTAACTCATTTTTTCATAGTTATTATAGACAACAACAGCCACAGTTTTTATTTAAATGTATAAAAATAAACCCCAACGGAAATTTTTCGCTCATAAATGATTCTACCAATCAGCTATTTTTCAAAATCAACGCTCCTGAGCTAAGTACTTGGAGTTTTGATACCACGAAAAGTATTCAAGCTTTTATTTCAGATAAATCAATGGGAAGCGTATTAGGCGTTCCTGATTCGTTAATCACTATTTTAACTTCTTCCGGTGATACCATTATTCTTTCCAAAAACCATGGTTTTGTCTATTTTCCAGCCTTTGATTCAATTTCACAAACCTTTGAATTAGTTGGAATTGAAGAAAGAAATCTCGGGATAGAAATTCCTCGTTTTAGAGATGTTTTCAATTTTGATATTGGAGATGTTTTCTATTATAAGGATAAAACTAGCAATAATAGTTATGGAAATATAACCACCACAAAAAAGGTTATAATTACTTCTAAACAACTTTTGGGAAACAACTATCAATATCATGCTGAAGTATTTACGAAAACTGTTGGAGGTTGGAATGGAGATAAATACGAGTATTACCCAGATCAGATTATCAATTACGATTCTACTGATTTTCCACTCCTTAATCGCTTTCACGGACAAAAACTTGGGGCAGAATCTGGAGAAACGTATAGCTATTATAAACCCATGAAAGTAATATATGACGCACAAAATCAAAGAATAGAAAAAACATTTGAGAGTAGTCCATTTAAAAAATTAGATAATACTGACACAGTATATGAATTATTT
>DYSI01000038.1 GCA_020718275.1 Draconibacterium orientale | reverse complement strand
ACAATATAGTCGAATCTTAAATCTATTGTAACTTTTTGTCATGTACTAAGTAGTTACTAATAAAACATTTCAATCTATGATTTTGCTTTGTTCATAAAGCTCTATCCTTATTTTACGCATTAGAGCAGCTTCGGGGCTGTAAACCGAATTTCTTAGGTCTTTGCGGTCGTCGCTGACTTTTGGGTTAACTATGCTTTCACCAAAGGGCAATTCAATAATTTTTAATTGAGAAGGTTTATTTTCGTTGGAATCTAAGTATTGAATTAAGACTCCGTTTTGATAAGTACGCAAATAGTTGATAAAGCTTTGAATTCTTCTATAGGAGAGTGATAGATTATATTCAGGGGAGTTAAGAGGGCTTGCATATCCGCGGATGCTTAGTTTTATTGACATTCCAACTTCAAGTTGTTGGAGCAGCATTTCACAAACCTGATTCACCTTTTCAAACCCACCTAGGATATGATAATCAAAAAGAGAATCTATTGCTGTTTGAGCTATAACTAATTCTTCGCTTGACAAGCCCTTTTCAAAATGACGCTGATATTTTTTACGTTCGCTAAAATATTTAATAAACAGCTGTTCATATACAGCATTTGTGGTATTTAGAGTGCTTTTTGGGTTGGGTTGGTCGTTGTCAAAATATAGATCTAAAGGTAGTAGCGATTTAATTGAAACTTCAATGCTATCAATAGGGACAGTACTATCGGTTGGTAAAAGAGTCTTAAATTCTGGTTTTACGTTAAGTGGATAGGCAAAGTAAATATCTGAACAACAGTTTTCTGCATCGTCAAGGTGCTGTGAACCAGTCCGATTGCTGGCAAGGAACACCTCAATGCCTTCCTTACGATGGAAATAGGAATAATCATTGGACGCTGAGTTGATGGGTTGTCCTAAATTCACCACAGTTGACCATTGGCTTCCAATTTGTAAGCTTTTATAGATGTCCAGGCCTCCAAAACCAGCATGGCCATCGCTTGAAAAGTAAAGCATTTTTTGGTCTCCATCAAAAAAAGGACTGATTTCGTTGCCTGAGCTATTAATCATACTACCTAGATTGATGGGGGCAGTCCATTCAGTTCCATTTTGCTGAATGTACCAGAGATCAAATCCTCCAAAGCCACCTTCCTTATTAGAACTGAAAATAAGTATTTTTGAGGTTTCGTTCTCATAGAAGTAGGGTTGAGAATAGCTAAAATCGTTATTGCCCAGATCAAGTTTTGTTGGCTTCGACCATTTCCCATTTTTCTTGCTGCTTTTGTAGATGGCACACTTTCCAATTTCACCGTCCAAATTTTGACATCGACTGAAATAGCATTTGTTTTTTGCTTTGTTAAAACTAGTATGAGCCGTCAAATCCTGAATGGAGCTCAATTTTACGCTTAGTAGTTTTGGTTTTTGAAAGCGAAAAACTTGAGAATTAATTTGGCGATAATTAACAGAATAGATATCTGAAACATAAGTTTTTGTGAATAGGTTTTCAAGGGAATCATCAAAAATGCCTTGATACCTACTAAAAACCAATTCCCGATCACTTAATGCCACAGGGGCAAACTCGCTGTAAGGGGAATTTAAAGGTGAAGGCAGATGCACCAATTGAAATTGGAGACTATCGTTCTGATGAAGAAGCGAATAGGTGCACGATTTAATTTCTTGTTCTGAAAGCCGTCGATTTTGGCCAGATTTTCCTTTAGAAATATAGAGGTTAAAAAGATCAATGGCGACTTTGTATTGCCCACCATTTCGTGCTGAAAATGCCCAGAAGTATATTTTTTCAAAATCGTTTTGTTGCAAATATTCAATGCCGACCTCGCTAAATAAAGCACTTGCTCCATTATAATTCATCTGATGAAAATGAATCATGGCTTCCAAAATTTGGGTGCTGGGTTGGCTTCCATGTTCAATCGTGAATTTGTGGATAAGGTTAAGCGCCAGTTGGTATTTCTTTTCTTGTATAAGCTGCTCTACCTCAATCTTTAGATGTGCGATGGAGTCGTTCTGGTTTTGAGAAAATCCATTTTTTGCTAGCATTATACTAGCGATAATAAGGAATATTCTCAAAGGTCTAAACATTGTGTATTTCTATAAAATTAGGCTAAAAAACAGGACAGGGTATGGCATTTATGGTTTTGAGTTTCTTCTTTTTATTGATAAGAAACTGGGCGTTAAGCTCTAAGCCTCCCATAAAATTTGAAGCTGCACTGAGGCTACTTACGTTAAAATCATAAGAAACATTGAATTTCCATGATTGAACATCAAAGCCTGAATATAGAATTATTGCATCACTATTACGATAGAAAAGCCCAAAGCTCAACGACTTGTTATCTTTTGTCGATTGCCGAAGCATATATGCAAAGCGTGATCCAACAATGAGTTCGCTTTGGTTACCTTGCACTTGGAAGAGAATCGAGGGCATTACTTTATAAGTTCGACTTAGGTTGATTTCCCAGTCAGTGTTGAAGGAAGTTTTAATATTAAGTCTGGCGATATCGGTCATGAGGTTTTGGTAGGGCCGATTTAAATGCCAAACAGAAACACTATTGGTCATTGAGAGGTCATTGTTAAATGAATAAAACCACAAGGCCCCAGCACTAAAGTCCAAATAATTAAAAGCTTCCACAGTAAAATTTTCTATACTGGTAAGGGTAGGGTCATTATAGGTGCCGTTCCATTGTTGAGCAAATTGAAGCTGTGAATAATCGATGCTACGTTGGCTATATCCAGTTTGAAATCCCAATGAAATGACGTTTTTATTGCTACGATTCACGGCTTTTATGATGCTCAAATTAAAGGCTCCTTGTGTAGTGCCGAATTTTGAGTCGCCAGCCTCATCTTTATTAAAGAGCACTCCAAGTCCAACAATCCATCCTTTTTTTTGAATGTTAATCATCTTAAAATCAAAGCTTGCTGAATAAGTCATATAGGGCACAGTGACAGAACCCCATTGATTTCGATGACTCAAAATAAATCGTGCATTGGAAGGAAAGAAAGCGGTGTTTGCAGGGTTTTGGTTTAATGGGTTATTGAAATATTGGCTAAAATGAATATCTTGAGCATGCAGATTTAAACTAAAGCAAAAAGCTAAGGCAAACCACAAGGGTAGTTTTAAAAAAGAAAAATTTTCTAATTTGTTCAAAATTATCTAATTAGCGTTATATTACCTTTCTTTTTAAAAATCTCTTGATTGTAACAAGTAAGTTTCAAATGATAAACATAAACTCCTGAGGGTAAATCCTGATTTTTAAATTTGCCATCCCAGCCTGTGTTGAGATTATTAGTGCTAAAAACAAGTTCGCCCCACCGATCATAAACTTTGAAGTCTAATTCATAACTCACACTAGAATATACAAAGAGCTTATCGTTTTGATTATCATTATTGGGAGTGAAGGCATTGGGTACATAAATATTGGGCTCATCGCACAGAATATCAATATAATAAATGAATAGGTTTGCCGTCCATTGACATCCATAATTATCTTCTGCGATAACTGTATAAGTAGTTGATGAATTGGGAGTTGCAATAGGATTTTGAAGATTGGAATTGTTGAGTGTATTGCTCGGAGTCCATGTATAATGTACATTCCCGTTAATCCAACTTGAGTTAAGTTGGGTGGAGTTGTTTTCGTAAACGGTATCGGAGTTTGCCCAAGCTAAAAAATTAATAAATTGTGAAGTGTCTATAATTTCCACTTGCTTAATCAACTGGCAGTTATTGGCATCGGTAATGGTAACATTATAAAAACCACTGCATAGTTGAATGGCAGGATTAGAAGTTTGGTTTTGCGAATCGTCCCATTGATAATGATATGGGGTAGTACCACCTAAAGTATTTGCGAAAGCTTCACCAATACAAGCGGTTGCACATGGAATTCCATTTGGGATTAGGGTGGATAGCAATGAGTCAGGCTGAATTAAAGTGGTATCTAAGTATCGCTTGCACCCATTATTATCTGTGATGGTTAAACTATAAATTCCAGCAGTTAAGTTGTTAATATTTTGAGTGTTAGCTCCATTATTCCATTGGAAGTTGTAAGGGGTAGAACCTCCCGTTGGCTGAAGTGAGATGCTGCCATTGTGATCGCTATTGCATTTGGGGTTTGTTACGGCTATGTTTGATAAGATAATTCTATGATCGATAAAGATGCTGTCCATGTTCCAACAACCATCAATCTCAGCTTTGAAATACAAGTACAAGGGATTGATAAATGGATAAACCAAATTAGGGTCATTGGGGAAGTTGTTCAAAGTGTCTGAAAAGCTTGAATTTGAAGACCAAAGGAAACTAGTTCCAGAATAGTTTGAAGAACCGTGGAGTGTGATGATTGAAGTACAGACTGTTGTGTCATTCCCTGGGTTGGCAGCCACTTGATAAATATTCAGCCATTGATAAAACGTATCCGTACATTGATTTCCACTGATGGCTAAGGCATATAAAGTATTCTGCGTTGGACTGGCAAATGGATTACTAATGTTAACATTGCTAAGATTGGTGGCAGGCGTCCAATGATAGGTTATATTGGGGTCATTGATGGGATTAATGCCAATTTGAACCGAATTTCCTGGACAAAGGAATTTGGTTGGTAAATTATTATTGTTTCCCAACAATACCATTACCTGTTGAACTAAAGTATCTCTAATATTACAACTAAGTGGATCATATACAATGAGTTGAACGTCGTAAAGTCCACTTTGACTATATTTATGTTTTGGCGATTCAAGGGTAGATGTAAAGCCATCTCCAAAATTCCAATAATACATCACAGAATTGCTGGTATGGTAACTTTGATTGATAAAATGGGTGCTATCGGGTAGGCAGGTTAGGGGAGGTTTAATGAAATCGGCTACCACAGTAGAAATATTGAAATCGATTTTAAAAACTCCAATATTGCAGTTGTTTGAGTTGTTTGTAGTTGAATGGCAACCCGTGGTTGTTGGGAAATTATCGCTACCTCCACATCCAGCGCATACAGTTTGGTATATTCTACCTTTATTGTCGAATCGGGAAGTGCCTCCGTCCACATGCTCTCCTGACTGATTACCTCCATAAAAACTGCCGTAGGAAAGGCTGCTCGCATCGTCGGTCATCACCATGATGTAATAGTCTGATCCATCGGTATTTGATTGAATAGCATTGGAAGTTATAGGCATAGCAAAAGTATATCCAGCAACAAATTCTGAGTCACTATTGGTACTTCCTCCCCATGCGGATAAATAAACACGATTGCAAAGGTCAACCATAAAGCTCGAAGGAACGACATCAATTCCTGGAGTTCCATTTCCAAAGGTAGTGCTCCAAATCTGGTTTTGTAGATTTGGCGAAAACTTACTTATAAATTGTCCATCTTTCGGACTATGCCAAGTGGCATTGTTAATAAAGTATTGCGTGGTGTCTTGAGTTTGACCAAAAGTATAAACATAGTCTTTTCGATCGATGTCGATAAAGTAAGATTGATCATAACTAGGTGTTCCTAAGTAGGTTAAATTTATGATTTGGTTGCCATATTTTGAAATCTTAGCCAAAAAACCATCAGCACCTCCACCTCCATAGGCAGTTTGAAAGGTTCCCAAAGTAGAAGGTAAATTGGTTGAGTTAGTCCCTCCTGCAATATAAATATCTTGTAGTTTGCTTATTTTAATTCCATAAATAGCGTCATGACCATTTCCACCTAGATAGCTAGACCATAATAGATTACTTAAATTTCCATCAAGCTTTGAGATAACCCCATCGTGTAAGCTGCTTTTTGTTGGTTGAAATACTCCGGCTGTGATAGGATAATTGCTTGAATTGGTGGTGGAAACGATGTAAATATTGTCCGATTTGTCCACCATCACCTCTCCTCTAATATCATCGCCATAATTAGCTAATAACGTAGGAGAAATTCCTAAGCCATCATTACCTGACCCTCCTAAATAAGTTGAGCCAAGAAGAGCAGTACCTGTGGAGTTGAACTTGGAAATAAACAAATCGCTTCCTTGAGAAAAGTTTAAACTTGTGGTGGTAGCGATACTGGTACCTCCATTAAAAGATGCATCGAAACTGCTTGGCAAAGTTGGAAAATTTGAAGATCCAGTGACTCCAAAAACAATAAGTTGGTTGTTGGAATTAACAATTAAGCTGGTCGGAATTTCGTGTTTATTGCCGCCTAAGTAAGTAGAATAGACTAAGAAACTTCCCGTGGTATCGAATTTTGAAATTACTACGTCCCACAATCCGTTATGAGAATTGTCAATGGTGCCAAGGGTTGTGGGGTATCCAACAGCACCAGTAATTCCACCCGCATACAGAAAACCTTTAGAATCGTAGGTGGCCGTGCACCCCCAATTATCAGCTGAGCTACCCGAATAACTTCCAAAAATAAGCGTGGGATCAATGATTAGTCCATTCAGATTACTTTGGTTGTCCCTCATTATAAAACTAAATACGGATGATTCTTCTTGATATTCAATGAAAACGCTATTCTTAACTCCTTTGTCATCCAATTCATAAGCCGATGGAATAAACTCACTGATATTCTGGAAGGGTGTGGTAATCAGTAATTTATTTTGACTTAGGATGGGTTTTTCAATTCCTCGATATTGCCATTGTATTAAATCGCTGTTAGTGCCGGCCTTAATTATAAAATCCCACTTAATTTGCTGATTTTGAGTGTATAAATGCATATCAACACCCGGATACAATTCCTTTAATAATACTTCAGAATATAATGCAACATGACTTGCCCACTGGCTTGTATCCTCTCCAATAAAATAGTTAAAGTGATAGGGCAACTTGTTTATTCCTTGTGGTTTAACAGAACTATTAGCGTTTTTAAACTCCATTCTATAGCTGTAGGTAGGGGTGGCTTCAATTGGTTCTATAGTATGATTAGCTGATTTATGTTTTCTTATATTTTCAAGACTTTTGGGATCAAGAAGTTGTATTGTTAAAGCGTTTTTTTCGATCCACATGATAACGCCTCCAAGGTTAATTTTAAATAGGACTTGATTGGGCCATTGTCCTTGATTCTCAATGAATTCAGACCGGTTTTCATTGCCATTATCAGGATGGTCTTGAGCAATGCCCCAAAGACTAATACCTAGCAAAATCATTAGAATAAAGAAGCGCATTGTGTTTGTGGTTTGTGTTCTACAAAAATAAGAATTAATTGAGGATTATTACAACTTTATATAGTGGTAGTACAATTAATTTGAATGGGCCTTTTTTATTAGAATCGTGGTTGGATTTTCAAATGTCTAATCGAAATTTTCGTCATTTTGCGGAGGGTTTTTGATTCAGTTTTATACAGTATTTTCAATCAAAAATAATAGAGAAATGTGTTAGAGAGGAAGTGAAAAATAGGTTCAATAAAGTGCAAAAATAGCCTGACAAAATTGCAGTTGACTAATATACAATATTATTTATATAACTTGTTACCAGCATTATAACTTAATAAATTAAAGTTATAGTTTATTAAAAGTTATAAGTTTTCAAAACTAATTCTATGTACCCCTAATGGCCTGAATTTGAATATCTCTTGCACCATCCATTCATAGTGTTTTGGATTATTTACAAAGTCGATTTGATGAGTGTCGATAATGAGGATGCGTATCTGGCTTTGTTGTTTAATAAATTCAAAGTAACTTTCTTGAATTTGTTGGAGATACTGATCCTGAATGTTTTGTTCATAAGACCGACCTCTTTTCCTGATATTGGATTGAAGTTGATCAATTTGGGCATAGAGATACACCACCAAATCTGGTTTTACCATGCTTTGGTTAATGATATCAAAAAGCTTTTGGTAAAGTTTAAATTCGTCGGGTTGAAGTGTCTTTCTACTGAAAATCAGTGATTTATTGATAAAATAATCGGAAATTATGAAGTTAGAAAACAAGTCGCTGATGCTGAGCCCATCACGAAGTTGTTGAAATCGTTCGGCTAAAAACGAAAGTTCCAAGGGGAATGCATACCGCTCTTGGTCTTGATAAAATTTAGGTAGAAAACTATTGTCTTCAAATTGTTCCAAGATCAGCTTTGCATTGAAATCTTTGGAAATGAGGTTACTAAGGCTAGTTTTTCCTGCCCCAATATTGCCTTCAATGGCAACGTAGCGGTAAGGGCTTTCAATGAGGTTCATAGGTCCAAACTTTTGAATAGTCAATACATTCATCGTGAAGTTGTTGAATGCTTTTTTGTAGGGTTGGGTGGATAAAATTGGGTATTATTTCTACCAAGCAAATGAGGGTAAATCTCCGCAAATGAAGGCGAGGATGTGGTATGTTAAGTTCTGTTAGGTTAATAACCAAATGGTCGTAAAATAAAATGTCGATATCGATAATTCTAGATTCATAACCAGCATGTTTTCGTACTCTACCCAATTGATTTTCAATATTTAATAATGCTTTTAATAGCGTAGTAGGATGCAATGAGGTTTCAATTTCAATGGCTTGATTTAAAAAGTGATTTACACTTTCAAAACCCCAAGCTTCACTTTCATATAAATTACTCTTATTTAGTATTTTACACTCATTAAGTTGGCCAATAATAGCAATTGCTTTAGCGATTATGCTCTCGCGGTGTTGAAGGTTGCTCCCTAAAAGTAAAACAGATTTTGACATGAGTTAAAAATGGAGGGCAAATTTAGGATTATTGTTGGTAAGGATATTGATGTTTTTTGTGTTTTTACGAACTAATGATTTAATTCTTATCCAATTCAGCACGCAAAACAGATTGTAAGTAATTAGAGAAATCACTATTAAATGATTTATATTCAATTCTTTCAATCCATTGAATGCCCTGAATTACATTCGTAAGGAAAAGCTCGTCTGAATCTAAAAGCGCGTCTTTGGTAATGGGTTTTTCAACGAAATCGATGGAAAGGGAGGAGCACAAATGCTTGATTTTTCTTCTCATTATGCCATCGACACAGCCTTGGTCAAGGCTAGGAGTAATAAGTTTATTGCT
Source organism: Draconibacterium orientale (assembly GCA_020718275.1). Lineage (GTDB taxonomy): Bacteria > Bacteroidota > Bacteroidia > Bacteroidales > UBA1556 > UBA6267. Next base: position 10,367 of record DYSI01000038.1, on the reverse strand, counting down.
TTTTACAAGGAAAATATTCGATTGAATGGCTTCAGAAATATTACCTTTTGTATTGAAAAACAAACAATTATCAAAACTATGCTCCTTTGCAAATAGGCTGGCCAAAACTCTTTCTGTTTTTGCAGTGGTTTTGTGGTTTGACAATGGATTACATGCCAAGGCAACCTCATCAAAAAATCCTACTTTTAATCCATCGATTTGATTGGTATAAGGAGGATGATTCAATGGATGACATTCGATATGGTAACCAATTTTGTTTTGTACTGGCTGATAAAATCCTTCCGAATTTCTAAAAACGGTGAGTCTTATTCTAGCAGATGAAGCAATATTATTTGATTCAATTAAAGCTTTAATATTATCGTTTAATATGCTTTTGTTCAGTGATGAATAAAAATCGAATTTCATAAATTTCATACTTTTTTCAAGCCTTTCATAATGCCAATCAAAGAACAGGATTCTTCCATTATTCCACAACATGGTTTCAAAAATAGCATCGCTATACTTGAAAGCACGGTTGTTAAAACTCGTGTTTTCAGGTTCTGAAGTAAGGTTTCCCGATACTATGGTTTTCATGTTGCCCTAAGGTTAATATTTAATAACTTTATGTATTTCAAATGATTCATTAATAGTTATTTTGATGAAATAAATGCCTGTTTTTAAATTACTTAATGAGTAAGTTGTCTCACCTGCATCTAAGAATAGGTTATCTAACTTTATTATTTTACCGAGATTATCAGTTACTTGAACGTTTACCTTTTGATGGATTGAATGGTTGGATTTAATTTTAATATCAGTATAAGTCGGATTTGGAAATATATTGAAATTTAAGTAGTTAGGTGTTTTATAATTAATTGAATTAGGTGTAGTGATGTGAAGGTTGGTTTTTTGGGTATCAGCATAGCAATCATTGGATGCAATAAGCGAAATTTGGTACCAGCCAGAATCTTGATAGGTGTGTTGTGGATTGGTAATATGGCTCATTTGGCCATCTCCAAAGTCCCAGTAAAAGCTATCGGCTAAGGTAGATAGGTTGGTGAAATCGGTACTTAATCCGTTGATATTATAGTTAAATATTGCATGAGGATTGGAGTTATAACTGTAGGTATTCCATAGGTTTATAGAATCTAAAAAGATACTTGAAGCCGCTGTCTGAAGGTAAGTAGCTAGGCTTGAATTGAGGGTAGCATAGTAATTGACACCGACAGCACTTTGGTGAAAAATGGTTGCAAAAAATGTAGCAGCAGCGAGGTAACTTCCATTGAGGTTTGGGTGGTAATTGTCTCCTGAGTACAATTCAATTTTATCATCATCATTTCTCACAAACCTCCAAGCCCATCCTACAGGTGCAACAGGAGCATAGAGTGAATCGGCAATGGCTAAATATCCACTTCTTAATCGTTGCTGCATATTTTCATAACTATCGCTGCCTGCAGGTAAACCCAAGTCGCCGTCCTTGTGTGCCCAAGTCATAAAAAATAACGTTTTTGTGCATAAATGATTGGCATGGACAATACTGTCTAAAGCTATTGCATAGGGAAACATCAAAGTGTCTCTTTCTGGAATCCAGCTTGGAATTTGACTTTGCTCTTGAAGTACCACGTAATCCCAGTCTTGACTGTGAATTTTTTGAAGACTCGAAGGATTGGTTAAATGCATTGATAAAGTATATCCTCCAGGAGTATTTTCATCAACCAGTACTGTTTTGCCTGCTGCAATAGCAAATTGTTCAAAAAGTGAACTGAGATTGTTGCTATTGGTAAAGCTGTTTCCAAGAAAAAGTACCTTCATGGTATCAACTTGTGCATAAGTTTTGGATAGGGCTGCAATACTTAAAGTGGTAGTTAACAGTAATATTAAATAATTTATGTGCATCATGTTAAGAGGTGAAATTGATTCGCAATGATATAAAATTACCATTAACAAAAAAAGCCCTCCAAAACTGGAAGGCTTTTTAAAACGTGAACCCGAAGGGATTCGAACCCCTAACCGCTACGGCCGTAACGTAGTGCACTATCCAATTATGCTACGAGTCCATTTGAGACTGCAAAATTACAACTTATTGCTCAAATTATTAATAAATGGGAAAATAATTTTTAATTTCTGCATCTTAGTTTATAAATTAAACATAATCAATAAATTAAAATAATGTTAATAGATGTTTTAACTAAGTTAGACTCTTTTCTATTACCTTTGGACGTCGAAAAAGTTAACATAAAGCATCGATTTTTGGTTCAATGAAAGCCATCGTAAGTTATACTATTTGTTTTTATTCTGCTTTTATAAAATTCTTAAAGCCATATCTTTTTGCCAATGAGTCCTAAATTTTATGCCACGATATATCGTCGATTGTTAAAGCTGAGATACCGAATTGAAGTCGAAAATGTTTCGATTTTAGAAGATAAGGCTTTAGATTTATTTTTTGCCAATCATCAGGCAACTGTAGATCCACAAATTATTTTAAGCACTCTATTAAATTATAAAAATGTAGCTCCCTTCGTTGTGCAACAATATTACGACATGCCTTTATTTCGTTGGGTAATGCGAAAGTTACATGCCATCCCCTTACCTGATTTTGATCGAAAACAAAAGGAAATTGATTTAATGAAAAGAGTGAAAATAGATTCTGATGATCGGTTTAAATTTGGTTACAGTTTGATTCTTTATCCATCAGGCCAGTTGTGCAACAACGGTATTGAACGCATTGGAAATAAGCAATCAGCATATAATTTAGTGCGATCTGTGGATGCTGAAAAGCGAATTATTTTGGTAAAAATCAGTGGTCTTTGGGGCAGTATGTGGTCAAGATATAAAAAAGGGAAAACCCCGTCACTTTTTTTATCCTTTTTAAAATCCTTTTTTATTATTCTGTTAAATGGCGTTTTTTTTGTGCCTAAAAGAACTGTTAAAGTGACGTTTATGGATATTACCAAGGATGCTATTTCCAATGCTCAGCAAATGAATCGACGCGAATTTAATGCATGGTTGGAATCCATTTTTAATTCGAATGGACCTGAAACTTTGCGCCGAGTTCCCTATTTCTTTTGGTAGAAGAAGTCTGGCATAAGTATGGATATTTATTTGCGAAACAACTTTTATGGGTAATACCAATGATGCATATCGGCATTAACCATTGTAAAATTATATTTTAGTTTGGACTAAAAAATAATGACAATTGGTATAATTTTCCAATTAATTTGTTTAAAATGTTTTTTACCCAAGGCGCAAAATGTCTATTTTTGTTATCTTTGACACAAATCTTACAAAACCTCAATAAACTCGACAAATATGGCAATGAAAGAATCATTTTTGCATTTACAAAGTTCCCCTGATTACAATGTAATGCCAGATACAAGTAAAAACATTCTTGAAAATTTTATCACAACTTTTACTCACCATAAAGAAGAATATTTTGCTTGGGATAATGTATCAGGAAGTAGCAAGCGGGGCGATTTTATGCTAAAGGCAGCGGTCGTTTCTAACTTGTTGAAAAGCAAAACACAGCATAAAAACATAGGCATCATGTTGCCTGCTTTGCAAAGCACTACTTTGCTTATTATGGCCTCTTATATGGCTGGTAAAATTCCTGTAATGCTCAATTGGACAGTTGGCAATAAGGTGCTGGTGCATTGTGCAGAGATTACAGATTTAGATATTATAATCACCGCCACGAGTTTTTTTGAAAAAGTAAAAGAGCAAATACCTTCCGAAATAGAAGGTAAACTCATGTTTTTGGATAAAGAAGTGAAAAATATAAGTACCCCGATGAAACTTAAAGGTGTACTTATGGCAAAGTTTCCAAAGTTGTTTATCAATACTAAAATAGATGAAACAGCAGTTGTATTATTCACTTCAGGCAGCGAAACTTTACCGAAAGCCGTTCGACTCACTCATAAAAATATTGTTCACGACTTGAATGGGGCATTACATATCATTGATATAAGAGTGCAGAGCATTTTCTTGAGTTTTTTACCCCCATTTCATAGCTTTGGATTTACTGTGCTTTCGGTTTTGCCGTTGCTTACGGGTGTAAAAGTAGCTTATACTCCCAATCCAACCAATATTGGTGAAGTTGTGGAAACCATAAAGCATGTGCAAGCCAATAATCTTATTGCCACACCTACCTTGCTCAAAATGATTATGAATAAGGCTTCAAGAGAAGATTTTAAAACCATTGAATTGGTTATTACTGGAGCAGAAAGTTTACACGAAACCATTAAGAATCAGTTTAATGAATTAACTAAGGGTAATACATCGCGTATAATAGAAGGTTATGGAATTACTGAATGTGCTCCCATTGTTTCATTAAACCCTTATGATGCTCAAAAAACTAATTCGGTGGGTAAGATCATCAAAGGCTTAGAAATTAAAGTAGTTAATCCTGATAGCTTTGAGGAAGTTGAAGTAGCAAAGGAAGGAATGTTTATTGTCAGTGGCCCCTCAGTTTTTCCAGGCTATTTAGATGTGGATATTCAACCGCCATTTATTGAGATTCAAGGTAAAAGATTCTATAAAACGGGCGATTTAGGTTACATTGATGCTGATGGGTTTCTGTTCATTACAGGCCGCCTCAAGAGGTTTATTAAGATTGCAGGTGAAATGATTAGCATGCCTTTCATTGAGAATATTTTAAAATCGGAATGTGGGAATAATGAGGAAATCAACTTGGCAGTGGAAGGGTCTGACAAAGGCGGTGAACCCAAAGTAGTTTTGTTTTCAACCAAAGAAATGGATTTAAGCGAAATAAATCGATGCTTGCGCGAAAAAGGAGTTGCAAGTATTGCCCGAATTAGAGAAATCAAAGTTGTCAACGAGATTCCATTACTAGGAAGTGGCAAAACAAATTACCGACTTTTGAAAGAAATAATTGAAAAAGAAGTGTAACATGATTCAAATTCGAAAAGCGACGATGGAGGATGTTTCTATCATACAGGCATTTATGATAGAAATGGCCATGGAAACTGAAGGCATTGCTTTGAACAAAATATCCTTGGAAAAGGGGGTAAATGCAGTGTTGAGTGATAGAGCCAAGGGTTTTTATTTGTTGGCTGAATTGGATAAAAATATTGCGGGAAGTCTAATGATAACACCAGAGTGGAGCGATTGGAGGGGATGTTGGATTTGGTGGATACAGTCTGTGTTTACACTGCCGATTTACCGCAAGCAGGGGGTATATAAAGCACTATATGATTTTGTGATGCATGAAGTTGAAAATAACAACGAAATAGGAGGAATTAGACTTTATGTGGATAAAACAAACCATACCGCTCAAAAGGTTTACAATCATTTGGGTATGAATGGTGAACATTATCAACTTTTTGAATGGATGAAGTAGAATTATTTTTTATGATTTTTATATAACGAATTTTAAATGGAAACTCTAAAAACAACAAGTCAGCATTTGGCAAGTTTGGTTTTTAATTCTGATATTTCCAGTCTTAAACAACTTAGTCCGTTGATGGAACTTTTTGAAGAGGTTCATAAAATGGATTCAATGATGGTCTTCAATATCAACTTGATAGTGGAAGAATTGGTGAGTAATATTATTTTTTATGGAATTGCGGGGCAGGAAAATGGAAGGATAGAGGTGGAATTTTATACCAATAATGCAGGCTTTGAATTGAAGTTAAAGGATAATGGTTTAGCTTTTGACCCTACTGCATTTGAAAATCAACCTGTTAAGAAAACCATTGAAGAACAACAAATAGGAGGACTCGGTATCTTTTTTGTTAAGAAAATTGCCAATCAAATGCGCTATGAACGAGTTAATAATCAGAATCACTTGTATTTATCTATAGAAAATAGAAAGTAGGGTTTACAAATGCTATTGCGCAAAATCATGCAATCAAAAGCGTTTGCCACACCTATTGGATTTAAAAAATATAAAATACTGAGAAATTTGAAAATAAAACGTAATATTGCATGAACAAAATTAATTGAGATTGGAAGCAAGATTTGTTTTTCTCAAGGACTAAAAGAACTTTAAACCTTACAAAATAGTATAAATTTTAATTGAATACAATGAAAAATAGAATTTTAAAAGCAGCTTTTTTAATGAGTACAATTTTATTTTTTATCGCTTGTAATCCTTCCAAGGATGGAGAGGTAAAAACAACGGTAAACACCGAACTTATTAAAAAGGAAATTCAAGAAAAGGAGAACGAATTTGCGGAAATATTTAATTCTGGCGAAATCAAGATTATTGGTTATTACGCTGAAGATGCAATTTCTTTTTCTCAAAGTCATGAACCTCTTATAGGTAGGCAAGCTATTTTGGATTATTACAAATCCAATTTGGACTCTATTTCCTCTAAAAACACCATTTCATTTACTACTAAGGAAGTATTTGTTTTTGAAAATGGCGATAAAGTGTTGGAAGTTGGGTATTTTAAGGTGGTAAATGATTCTAATATCACCATTAATAGTGGAAATTATATGAGCTTGTTTGAGAAAAGACATGGAAAATATGTAAGTATAAGAGATATGAGCGTTACCGATATTCCTATTGAATAGTAAATTGTTTAAATAAATGAAAATCCCTATTGAAAAACTTCAATAGGGATTTTCATTTTTATAGATATAAGACCTCAAAATCTATCTTCGTCCACCACCACCTCGTGAGCCACCACCACCTCGTGAGGCACTGCTACTTCTTGAAGAGCCACCACCGCTATATCCACTACTCCCCCTAGAACCACCACTTCCACTATAGCTGCTACTTTGTCGATTCGATGGGGAAGCTGATGCTCCACTTGAAGGGCGCGTTGCTGGAGAGGTGCCGCTGCTTGGTCTATTGGCCGAAGCGCCATTGGAAGGTTGATTGGCAGGGCGATTTGTATTTGAAGCTTTATTAGCAGGTTTGTTAGAAGGACGATTTGCTGAGGAGTTTCCATTCCCTGCCGATGGACTAGTGGGTCGGGTTGAAGCAGAAGCGCCATTGGAAGGTCTTTGCCCAGAATTGGAACCGTTGGACGGTCTTTGACCTGAGTTTGAACCATTGGAAGGCCTTTGACCTACATTAGCTCCTTTGTAATTTCCTCCATTATTATAATGATTTACTGTATTTGAGTAATTTCGCGAGCCATAATAATTGTTGTAATGGTTGTGGTTGACCACCACAGTTGTATGCCCATAACCGTATCCATGATGATAATAAGAATAATGGGAACAATATACACCTATTGCAACAACAGCCCAAGGATTGAAAAAGGGAGGATAAAATCCATAATAGTATGGAGAATAGTAGGGGGCATAGGTTGGAGAATAAACATATTGCACTATTGGTGCTGACTCTACAACTACCACTTGTGTGGTGGTTGTTTTCGTAACTGGTTCAGAACCAGCATATCCAGGATTAGGAGTAGCAGCTTTTGTGGATTGAGGTTCCACAATATAATTTTTTCCATAAAGAGCTTCATCTCCAATAATTTGAATACTGATTTTATCGCTTTTATCTTTCGTAACCATAATTACAGCTACATCTTGTTTTTCTTTTTCGGTTACATCAATTTGCAATATAAATGTAAAGTTATCCTCTTCTTTCTTAGTGATAACCTTTATAAAATCGACTTTTTGATCTATATTTAAGTCAAGATTGTTGATCTTTGCTTTTTCATCATTTAAGGATTTTTCAAATTCCTCAATGGTTTTTGACTTTTGGAATAAGTCTAAAGTGGCATATAAATCCAAATTATCGCCTGCCATACCCAATAAAGTTGTATCTGTACTGGATTGACCAAGAGCAATAAAACTCGTGAAGTGTAGAATAATAGCAAAAATTATAAGTCGAAAATTATTCATATTGATTAATGTTATGGTTACATAAATTGGTACCTACAAAATTACGATTTTATTAATACAAACCCGTTATGCGGTTTTAAAAATAAATCACCCATTACTTATCGAAAATAAGTTTGAGATTCCTTGCTACTTCTCAAAGCTTTCGGAACGAAAACGATAGTGAAGAAACTACTATTCTTCTCGGCAGTAATAATAGGTTTTGAATTTAAGTTCTCGAATTACACCGTTTTTTTAAATTACTTACTCGAAGAAAGTCAATAAAAATTGTCAATGGAAGTGCGAAAATCAATTTGTGTGCACATTACATAAAATCGTACTTTTACCCTCGTTATTTTGCTTTTTAAAGATAGTTCATACACATCCATATTATTGAAATTTTGTCTTTGTATTGATTTTCAATAGAATAAATCAAATAATTTCATTCTTTTTTTACTTAAATGTGTTTCTTATTGTTATTATAGAATTGAAAAATAGTGTAATTTTGACTTGATTTAAGAAGTTGCTGAAAGGGTTCTGCAATATTCTTAGATCAAAACTAAACAACGAAGTAAATAGAACCTATATTAAACCAAAATCTATGAACATTTCAAACTCAAATTACAAGAAATATGTCGTACTCAGTGTTAACGGACGCATTGATACCAACAATTACGAATCCTTCGCTGCCGAAATTGAACGTTATCGTGCAATGAAACAAAAGTTTTTTATTCTGGATTTAGCGCAATTGGAGTATATCAGTAGTTCGGGTTTACGGGTTTTTCTCTCATCTTTAAAAGCCATTTCAGCAGAGAATGGTGAATTAATTCTTTGTGCTCTAAATGAGCGTATTAGAGGCGTCTTTGAAATGTCAGGTTTTATTAGTCTGTTTAAAACAGTTGAAAAATTGGAAGAAATATAATTACTATAAATCATAACCTAATGGAAAAGAATTTTTTAACCATCCCCGAAGAGATTTATTTACTAAGTATCGATGAGCATGGGGCACAATTGCCCATGTTTACAAATGAAGAATTTGATACTCTATTATCGGCATCGATTCTCATGGAACTTGCTATACTTCACAAAATTGACTCTGATCAAAAATACATTATTCCTGATAAAACCGGAATGACGGGCAATAGCATTCTCGACTGGGCCATCGACGAAATAGATGAATTTGGTAACAATAGAAGAATTGATGAATGGATAAGCCATTTTAGTGTTCATGGTCAGTTTTTTAGAGATGAGATTATCACATCACTCGTTAGGAAAGAAGTTTTGAGTATCGAGAACGAGAAAGTATTATGGTTTTTCAATCGCCGTAAATATCCTATGGTAAATAACGTGGAGGTGATAGAAGTAAAAAGCAGAATTAAAACCCTCATCCATGGAAACGACTTGCCTAACGAACGGGATATTGTAATTGTAAGCATCCTTGCCAACAGTAATCTTTTAGAGGCTATTTTTACTGTTGACGAAATCAAAACCTATCAATTAAGAATTGAGCAGATTGCCCAAATGGATTTTATTGGACAAGCCATCGGTGGAATCCTTGGAACTTTTAAAGCATCTGTTTTTGAAAAATTATTCAAGAATGATAGCCCCGAAGATATGCTGGAAGCTCATATAGAAGATTTAAAGAAAAAATTCAGAATTACCAATGAATCTAACCTACCTGAGTGGATTCGTAAAGGAACTCTTCAATACGAAAAGACACTTTTATTTGTTAAGGAGAAGGGTACCGCACAGGTGTCTTACAATCCAAAAACAAAAGAATACGCGCTTTTAAACCTTTCTTATTACCATTCACCATTCGGTGTGAGTTAGTTTAAATAGGATAAGTATTAGTAATTCAATTTGTTACAAGAAATATATTTTTTGAATTAAAAGATTGGATTGTTTGAAAAAGAAACTATCTTTGCACCCTCAAACAATGATGCGGGATGGAGCAGAGGTAGCTCGTCGGGCTCATAACCCGAAGGTCGTAGGTTCGAATCCTGCTCCCGCTACAAAAAGCCTTGAAGGTTACTTCAGGGCTTCTTAAATTAATTCAGTTCTTTCAATAATGGCGAGGTAGCTCAGTTGGTTAGAGCGCGCGATTCATAATCGCGAGGTCGCCGGATCATCCCCGGCTCTCGCTACTTTAAAATTAAACCTTTACGGAGACGTAAGGTTTTTTTTGTTTAAAAAATACACACAAAACTACACCCATTTTTATTTACTGGCGTTAGCATATAGTCTATTATAGGTTTCATCCGCGGGTGAAACCTATAGAAAAGGAAGCTAAAAAGTTTAAACCAGCATTAAAAGGGGCGTTAGCCCTGTAATCTTCGTAATACAAATGATAAAACGAGAAACTTAGGGGCGTTAGCCTGTTATCTTCGTAATACAAAGGATACAACCTGCAATTAACCCATCTTGCAGCCTTTCCCCCTAAAAAAGCAGAAAAATCGGTGTAAAATCGATTATTTTCACCTCATAATCCGGTCTTTTACGCTTACGGATTTTGTATGTGTCTGATTTTCAATTTATGTATTTTTTCTTAGTACATGACAAAAAGTTACAATAGATTTAAGATTCAACTATATTGT
>DYSI01000006.1 GCA_020718275.1 Draconibacterium orientale | reverse complement strand
AGGACGACAAAGTTATATAATTATTTTATTTAACTTTGTCTCCTACTTTAATTACAAGATATTAGAATTGATTTAATGCTTTTTCCATCTTTTATTCAAAAACTATTTTTATCTTTCATTCCATGCATAGTTCCTTATTTGACTTACATTTAAGGTTGAAAGCTTCAGTTCCCAAAATTGAAATAGCGCTTTGAAATAAATAATATAAAACTCGCAATTCACAATTATAAATTACACAGATGTAAAATGTATAAATTACTACAATTGTAAAACAAACCACAATTTACATAGTTGCAATAATTAATAATTAAGCTCATTGGATAATTCTCATCTTTTTATTGAGCGACATTCGCAAGCCGCTTCGTTCATAGTAAATGTATAATTCATTAAACTAGGTAATTAAGTGGTTTAGTGAATAATTTAGTTTAATTGTATTTTATCTATATAATGTATTACCACATATAAATTACCCTAGTCTAATTTACATTTGTATAAATAATTTGTTTAAAAAAATACAATGATTACAACTCTAATCAATGTAATTTAAACTACATTTGTAAATATTTTAATAATGTAAATTTATTCAAATGAAAGATAGGATTATTCAGATAATGAAAGATAAACAATTAAGTCCAGCACAATTTGCCGATAAACTTGGTGTGGCTAGATCGGGTTTGTCTCATATCATTTCGGGCAGAAATAAAGCTAGTTTAGATTTTATTGAAAAGATGCTTGAAGCATTTCCTGACATTAATACGCTATGGCTCATTAAAGGAAAAAATGAAGCTATTACACCAACTTTGGAAATGACCAAGCTCCAAGATTCTATTCTAAAAGTAAATAAGCGCATTTCCATGCGTAAGCAGTCAAACAAGGAAGAACCAGTGCTAATCGAGGTTTCGAAGGATAATATAAATGAAGAAATTGGAGCAACAACATTAAGCATCGATAATAAAATTGAAGAAGAGACTAATTTAATGAAAAGAAAAAACTTAAAAACAATTGAAAGAATTGTATTTTTCTATAACGATGGGAGTTATAAAGAATACAGTAACTTTTAAAATTATAAGGCAAAAAAAAACCTCCATTAAGGAGGTTTTTTTGAGGTATAGTTATTTTATTTACTCATAATGGTCACAGTCCCTTTTTCTTCAAATTCATCAAAGAAAGTTTTGTATCGAATTACATAGAAGTAAATCCCGTCTGCAGCGCCATTACCATTCCAATCATTTTTGTAATTGGTTGATTCATAGACTTTCTTTCCCCATCTATTGTAGATTAATAAGTTGGAAGACTCTAATTTATCGATGTTTTCGATAACAAAAAAATCATTATTTCCATCACCGTTAGGAGTGATTACGTTAGGGACAACGATCTTATCAATAATAACGCGAACCAGGTAAGAAATAGAGTCTTTACAACCTTTATCACTAGTAACTACAAGCCAAGTGGTGAACTCGCCATCCTGACTAAAAGTATGTGAAGGGTTTTGAGTATTATCAGTGCTATTATCGCCAAAATTCCAAAGCCAGCTGAAAGCATTAGTAGAAATATCAGTGTACTGAATAATGGGGTGATCAATATTAGTAACCGCTGGATTGGCAGTAAAATTCGCAACAGGATTTGGATACACATGGATTAGATTAATAAAAACAAATGTATCTCTACATGCATGACTAGTTAATGCTTCCAATTTTAGGGTGTAAATACCACTTGCATTATATGTATGGCTTGGATTTTCTATAGACGACGTATCTCCATCGCCAAAGCTCCATAAATACGAATTATTTGGAGGTGAGGTATAATTAATAAAATTGACACTTAAAGGGGTACAACCAGCAAATACATCAGCACTGAATGCAACTTGCGGTTTTGGATATACTTTGAAACTTTTTGAAGTTGGGATGGCTGTACAACCGTTCTCACTCACTGCCAGACTTGCAGAATATGTGCCAGGTGCTAGATGTAGACTAAAAGGGCCTTGAGTTGAGTATGTTTGAGTTGCAATATTCCAACTAAAGTTAGCAGTGGATGAAGCAGATCCAGTATAGTTAATTTGAACTGAATCATACTCACAAATGCCTGTATCTGCAATCGAAAAACTTGATGTAGGAACAGGTAAAACATGTACACAAACTGTATCATACGCGCCAATCGGGTTCAAGCTATCCCAAACATGAACAATAAAACAGGTATCATACGCAATATTTTGTGGATGATGTGGCATAACAAGATGCCCAGGTGTGAATATTGAATCCCCAGTAGACCAAGCTACTTTTACACTTGAATTTGGGCAAAGTATTTCCACTTCATCGATGCCCCAAGCATCGTAACCAGCACTACTGTTAGCCAATTGTGCCCATCGAAATTGTGTATTGGTAGTTGCTGCCACTGGAGGTACCACAACTTCATAATCATGCCAAAAGTATAAAGGTCCTGTGGCAGCATTACCACTTACAGGAGTCCAATAACCACCTTTACCTGGAACTGTTGTGATAAATGGGGGAGTGGTTGTATTTGATCCAACTGGATCAACATTAGGGCCTGGAAAGTCAGTCCATGTTCCTCCATTGTTGGTTGAATATTGCATGTGTACCCCTTCACCAGGCTCGTCTGGAGATTCACAGTTAGTTCCTCCATTTGGACCGTATCGCATAAACCATCTTAATTTGCATCCTCCAATCGAAACATCATAACCCACTGTCACTAGCGATCGAGCAGAACTAGTTGTTGCGCCAACCCAAGCGTGAGGGCCATTAGGACCTGGTCCACATGGATTGTTGAATACTGGATTTGCGGCTGTGCTACTCCAGCCAACTCCAAGCTGATTATTATTAAAGTCAACATTCATTAGATAGCCGCAAGACCCAACTGAACTTAGAAAGACGCTTGAACCAGCACAAACTTGAATTGGATAAACGAAAGCGGTAACATCGCATTGGGCTGTCGAATTTGAGTGAGATGCAAGTATTGCAAAAATTGCAAGAAAGAATTTATACACTTTAGTCATTTTATTCATGGATTAAAATGGGTTTAATAATAATATCTACTATTTCGAATTTAGTAAGTTTTGGAACATTAGGTTTATCTTTGAAAGAGGCAAATATTTGGAATTGATTATTTGAACAATTGCCAATTATTTCGCTTTTAGCCTTCAACTCAAAACTTGTAAAGTGTTCCGGTGAGGTGTCATTACAATTACTACACTGATTATCATACCACTTTTGAGTTTTGTAATTTATTTGCAAATCAAAATCAGTGGTATTTATGATTTTAAAGCGGATTTGGTTTTGATATAAGCCATTCGTTGGATCATCGCAACTTACTTCCTGATAATAAAACTGCACTCCTTGTACTTGTTTGTAAAGTATCCATTCTGAAGTGGCGGTCATTGAGGTAAAAATAATTCCTGAAAGGATTATTAAAAACAATACCGTAATTGAATAAACTCGATTTTTCATGTAAAATGTATTTTAAATTTATTTAAAATTTGCTTAAAAAGCAGACTGTATTTAAGACACAAATCTTTGTAAAAAGTTTAATATAGATTTAATAATAAGCATTAATTTTTACACATTAAAAAGTTAATTAATAATACAACGAGTAGAAATTATTGAAATTCAAATGTATATAAAATATTGACTAGAATGACATATATCAAGATGTTTTCAAAAAATTGAGCCTAAATTACCAAAAAGAAAGCAAATTTGAGGTTATTTTTGTTGAATCAAAAAAGATAAGATTTTATGCATGAACTATCCATTGTATTGAGTATTGTTGATATTGCTGAAGAAGAAGCTCAGAAGGCGGGTGTAGATAATTTTTCAAAAATAGTGCTTGAAATAGGTTCCCAGAGCGGAATTGTATTAGAAGCATTACATTTTGCTTGGTCAAGTGGCGTTAAAGATTCCGTTTTGTCAAAAGCCAAATTAGAAGTAAGCCAAATACAAGCCATTGCGAGATGTGAAGAGTGTCAACACGAATTTAATGCTGAAACACTTTATGATTCATGCCCAAGATGTAATGATGCTTTTACGGAATTAATTAGTGGTAAAGAGTTGAAAATAAAAAGTTTAGAGTTAGAATAATTAAAAAATATACAATATGTGCACTACATGTGGTTGCGGAAATACAAGCTATCTTTCAATAGCAAAACCAGGAGAGAAACCAATGAATATTGATCCAATGAAATTGCATTTACTTGATGATCATAAACATACCCACGGTCACGGTCATTCATCTTCGCATCAGCAAAACCGGATTATTGAACTTGAAAAAGATATACTTGGTAGTAATAATTTGATAGCCGAGCGAAATCGGACGTATTTTAAAGCGAAAAATATCACTGCTTTCAATTTGGTTAGTTCGCCAGGCTCTGGAAAAACTAGCCTTCTTGTGCGGACTCTAACAGACTTAGGCACTCAAATAAAATTCAGTGTTATTGAAGGTGACCAACAAACAATGCAAGATGCTAATCGGATAAGTGCTACTCAAATCCCTGTTATACAGATTAATACTGGTCAAGCATGCCATTTGGATAGTGATATGGTAGATAAGGCTCTACAGGCTTTAATGCCACCTGAGGAATCTATATTATTTATTGAAAATGTTGGAAATTTAGTTTGTCCAGCCATGTTTGATTTAGGGGAAGAAACCAGAGTGGTGGTTATAAGCGTCACAGAAGGAGATGATAAACCGCTGAAATATCCAGATATGTTTTCTACAGCGCAATTATGCCTGATTAACAAGATTGATTTACTTGACTATGTGGATTTTAGTATAGAAAAAGTTAAAGAAAACGCTTTGAAGATAAACCACCATCTTAAATTTATGGAATTATCGGCCACTAAAGGAACTGGAATGGAGCAGTGGTATGATTTTCTTAAGAATACACTTCATAAACCAGTGTAGCTTATATTATCTCATTTATTATTAATTTTTAAACAGTGTTGTCCGATAAAAAAACTACTAAATTGCTGAAATGGACTAAATATAATTTTTAACGGACAATAGTGATTTTTAAATACTAATTAGTTGATTTTTGTTCAAAACGCAGAAAATCTTACAGAGTATGGGTATTGAATAATTCTATTTAACATAATATTAATTATAGTAATAAATATATTTCTTTTATTTTAATAAACAAGTTTGTGCTACTTTTGGTAATTCAAATCATATCAGTAAATTATAGCATGATAAGCAATATGACAACCACAAAAGTACTAAAGCCTAGTTTATTACAAGCATTTATTCCTATAATAGCTTTAATATTTTTTCTAACCATAAATATTTACTTTTGGGGCGACGATAGCTTAAATGGAGCCAATCAATTAGCACTTTTATTTGCAGCAGTAATAGCTGGTATAATTTCGATGCGATTAAATGTCAGTTTCTCGGATATACAAAGCAAGATAATTAATACAATAAGTGATGCAATGCCAAGTGTACTTATTTTATTTTTAATTGGTTCATTATCTGGAACATGGATGCTAAGTGGTGTGGTACCTACATTGATAGTTTATGGTCTAGATTTATTGAATCCCAGCGTTTTCCTACTAGCCAGTGTGCTAATTAGTTCTATTGTTTCGGTTGCAACTGGAAGCTCATGGTCAACCATTGCTACCATTGGGGTTGCTTTGATGGGAATTGGCACTGCTTTGGGATTTTCGCAAGCGATGATTGCTGGAGCAGTTATTTCTGGAGCTTATTTTGGTGATAAAATCTCCCCGCTATCTGATACTACGAATTTAGCACCAGCCATGGCTGGAGGTGATCTTTTTACGCATATTAAATATATGTTAAACACCACCATTCCAAGCTTTGTGCTTACATTTATATTCTTTTTAATACTAGGTTTTATTTTTACTCCTGAATATCAAAGTGTTGGAGTAGATTCTATCGAGAATTCTATAAAAAGTAACTTTCATGTTACACCCTGGCTATTGCTTGTCCCTGCGCTACTTATTTTCTTAATTGTGACAAAAGTGCCTCCACTTATAGCATTGTTTATTAGTGCCTTATCAGCAAGTTTAGCAGCACTAATTTTTCAATCCACGCTTTTAAATCCAAAGTCGAGTACTGAATTGTTAGATGTTATGCAAATGTATTACACACAAATTTCGCAGGCCTGGTTTGGTGAGTATAATTATCATACGGGAAATATTTCTGTAGACAATTTATTAGAAACTGGAGGTATGGCAGGCATGTTAAATACGGTTTGGTTGATTATAATGGCAATGGTTTTTAGTGGTGTAATGGAGGCTGGCCAGCTTTTAAAAAGAATTGCAAATGCCATTATTGAAAAGGTAAATTCAACTGGCTCACTTGTTTTAGCAACGGTTACGACCAGTATTTTTATGAATATTACAGCTGCAGATCAATACATTTCAATTGTAGTTCCTGGTAGAATGTATGCTGATATTTATAAACGACGGGGCTACAAGCCTGAATTATTGAGTCGCTCCCTCGAAGATGGAGGAACAGTAACATCGGTTTTGGTACCTTGGAATACTTGTGGGGCAGTAAATTCGACTGTTTTAGGAGTATCCACCCTCTCCTACTTACCATTTGCTTTTTTTAATTTAATAAGTCCTTTAATGTCGGTTTTAATGGCGTATTTAAACATAAAGATTCGGCGATATACTTCTGAAGAACAAAGTGTATTGATGGCAATTGAGAATGAGCAGCAAGCAACAGGTATTTAGTCCAATGGTTTACCAAATTTATAAGTATAAGATAATGCAAAAGATTGGTAATCATAGTCATTTAAACCAATTTGGTATCGAAAAGCGATATCTACCTTCGACAAAAACAAACCAGTTTGGAGTCGAAAAACAAGAGGTCTATCTCCTAGATTCAAATATCCAAAATAACCCGTCAAATCGGTTTTCACAAAAAATTTAGACGTATAATGTTTAATTCCAATGCCATATTGCAATGCATCATCTTGGTTTTGGTTGTTTTGATTGATATACATCTGCCAAATATAAGTGCCAATATTAGCATAAATTCTTGCTTTTAAGCTTTTATACAAAGTTAAGTCTTTACCTGCATTGAGTAAAACAAAGTAGGCAGGACTATCGGTATACCTAGCATTGACAAGATTTGTACCCGAAGCGGTTTTAAAATAGGCTGAAAATAGCAAATCAGGAAAATTTCGATTCTTAATTAATTGAATATTAGTACCAAACCAAAAATCTCCTCCAGCATAACCCTCAGGTTTTTCCTTTCTAGTGAATCGATCATCTCTGGTTAAAGTATCCATTTTAAAATATTCTGAAGGAACAAGAAACACCTCAAAACTAGCACGCTTTCCGATTGGCGCAATGAATGAGGTGAATAAGTTAACGGTCAAATCTCCAGTTGAATGATGTATTTCTGGGCGAAATTCAATACGAAATTGGTCTTCGATTAAGCCAGTTCGCAATTCCGGCACTGGCAACGCATTGGGACCAAAATAGGCGGGAAAAACTTTTAACATTGAAGTCCATGAGCTTACCCCGTCCCAATTATGCTTTATATTCCACCAAGTATAATCATCATCTTGAGCTTTAATAGGCTTAATATAAATTATTGATAATAATAAGATTAGAAATATTGAATTTAAGTTTAATGACATAAATAAAACCATTTAAAGAAATAAAAAACCTCAGAATGTAGACTGAAATAAAATTGTCTGTTTATAGCGAAAGCTTTATTTTCGCAGACCAAATAAACTAAGTATGGAATTAAACAATCTCATCGCGATATCACCAATTGATGGTAGATATAATAAGCAAACTTACGAATTAAATCAATATTTCTCCGAATTTGCCTTAATTCGTTATCGAGTTTTGGTTGAAGTGGAATACTTCGTTGCCTTGACACAAATTCCATTGCCTCAATTAAAGAGGTTTAATCCTGAGATAATTGAGTCGCTTCGGGCGATTTATCAACATTTTTCAATGGAAGATGCATTGCGAATTAAATCTATCGAAAGTACTACTAATCACGATGTTAAGGCAATTGAATATTTTCTAAAAGAAAAATTTGACAACATGGGACTTGAAGCATTTAAAGAATTTATTCACTTTGGATTGACTTCACAAGACATTAATAATACTGCAATGCCCAAAATGATGTCAGAAGCTTACATTCAAATTATAAAACCTAATCTTGAAAGTGTAATTCATAAACTACAAACCTTAGCTGATGAATGGAAAGAGATTCCAATGTTAGCGCGAACTCATGGGCAACCCGCCTCTCCCACCCGTTTAGGAAAGGAAATCTATGTATTTGTTGAACGGTTACAAAACCAATTGCAAAGTCTTGATCAAATTCCTTTTGGAGCTAAATTTGGAGGCGCAACAGGTAATTTCAATGCCCATTTTGTTGCATACCCACAAATTGATTGGAGTGATTTTGGAAATCATTTTGTTAATAAGACCCTAGGTTTACATCGCTATCAAGTTACTACTCAAATTGAACATTACGATTATTTTGCTGCTTTTTGTGATAATTTAAAGCGAATTAATAATATTTTGATTGATCTTGATAGAGATATGTGGACTTATATTTCAATGGGTTATTTCTCTCAAAAAATTAAAGAAGGAGAAGTGGGCTCTTCTGCCATGCCTCATAAAGTAAATCCTATTGATTTTGAGAATTCTGAAGGGAATTTAGGATTTGCAAATGCTATTTTAGAACATCTGTCGGCTAAATTACCGATATCACGAATGCAGCGTGACCTGACTGACTCAACGGTGAGTCGGAATATAGGAGTTCCGATAGCACATCAGTTAATTGCCATCAAGAGTCTTCTCAAAGGACTTAACAAAGTAATAGTGCGTCCTGAGGTCTTTAATCAGGATTTGGAAGATAATTGGGCGGTAGTTGCCGAAGCAATTCAGACTGTACTGAGGCGAGAATCCTATCACAATCCATACGAAGCCTTAAAGTCTTTGACTCGAACCAATGAGAAAATTACCGCGAAGTCAATATCTGAGTTTATTAATAATCTTGATGTTAGTGAATCGATCAAGAAAGAACTAAGAAAGATAAGTCCCCAAAATTACACTGGCATATCGCAGTTCTAAAATGATATGATGAAACGCATTTATCGACAAGATACAATTTGTGCCCCAATTAGCGGTATGGGTGGAGCGATTATGATGGTTCGTCTGTCGGGAAATAATGCCATCAGCCTTGCCGAAGAATGCTTCATTCCCAAAAATAAAAGTCTTTCTTTAACCAAATCAGAAACACATCGCGTCTATTTTGGAGATTTAATGGATGATTCATTGCTTTTAGATGAGTGTTTACTGACTGTTTTTGCCGAAAATCATTCCTACACTGGAGAGCAATCAGTGGAATTTGGACTCCATGCTTCTCCATTTATCCTTCAACAGTTGCTAAGTTTATTAATACGTAAAGGGGCGCGAATGGCTGATCCAGGGGAATTTACGTTGCGGGCTTATTTGAATGGAAAGATGGATTTAACACAAGCTGAATCAGTTGCAGATTTGATTTCGTCAACTTCACGATCGGCACATCGGGCAGCAATCACTCAGTTAAAAGGAAATTTTAGTAAAAAACTTCAGCTTTTGAGAAAGCAGCTTTTAGACTTTGCTTCTCTGATTGAATTAGAGTTAGACTTTGCTGAAGAAGATGTGGAGTTTGCCGATAGAAGTCGGTTTTTGATTCTTTTGGAGGAAATAAAAACTGAAATTGAAACACTGATTCATTCGTATAAAATTGGCAATGTGCTCAAAAAAGGAGTTCCTGTTGCTATTATTGGAAAGCCAAACGTTGGAAAATCAACCCTTTTAAATGCTTTACTTCAAGAGGATAAAGCCATTGTGTCGGAAATAGCAGGTACTACGCGCGACGTCATTGAAGATACCATTAACATTCAGGGTGTTTTATTTCGTTTTGTTGACACAGCCGGAATTCATAATTCATTGGATCAAATTGAACAGTTAGGAATTAAAAGAACTTTTCAGAAAATTGAAGAAGCCAGAATTGTTTTATTAGTAGTTGATTCTAAAGAAATTAGCGATTCAAGTATTGAAAAAATAATTCAAGAAACTAAATTATCAATCGACCTAAAGGAACAGGAATTGATCGTGTTAGTTAATAAAATAGATGAGTTTCCGATGAAAACCAATTTTGAAAGCAGTTTTAATTGGATACCAATTTCAGCAAAATCAAAATTTAATATTGAACAGCTTGAGAACAGATTGAGTAAATATGTTGCTCAATTTAAGCTCGAAGACCAAAGTATTGTTACCAATGCTCGACATTTAGAAGCTTTGCAACATTCGCATGAATCCTTAATAAATATTTCAAATGGATTTAAAGATAATTTACCTACTGATTTGATTTCCATTGATATGCGCACCTGTTTATATCATTTAGGTAGTATTACAGGCGACATTAGCACCGATGAATTGCTAGGAAATATTTTTAGTCATTTTTGTATCGGTAAGTAAAATTCTTGTACTTGAGCGTGCTCTCACTTGTCGGATTGTTATTATAAATATTTGATAATGTGCTTTATAGTCTTTTTGGCGTGTTTTACTACTTAAAAAAGACCTTTATTCTTTTTAAATAAATATTCAAGGAGCCTGTTTTTTTCTTTTTTTTGCAGCCTGATTTTATCAATAAAAATACATGAAGAGACAAGCGGAAAGATTTGGAATATGGATAATTCGTCTACTAGATGTCTTTTATCCTTTATTCAAAAAGTTTTTACCTAGCGAAACCTATAGATATCTTGTCACTGGGGGCATGAATATGTTGCTTGATATATTTCTATATTTTATCTTTTACCATTTCGTTTTTCACAAACAAATTGTTGATTTTGGCTTTTTAGCCATAAGCCCTCATATTGCAGCTTTTGTTTTCGTGTTTCCAATCACTTTTAGCATAGGTTTTTTTCTAGCTAAATTTGTGACCTTCACCGAGTCTCCTTTAAAAGGGAAAAAGCAATTAATCCGTTATTCGTTAAGTGTAATAGGCTCTATTATACTCAATTATATCTTATTAAAACTATTTGTTGAACACCTGCACTTTTTTCCAACGATATCGAAATTGCTTACCACAATTTTGGTAGTGATGTATAGTTTTTTGATTCAGAAATTTTTCACTTTCAAAACTGGCAAAAAGCAGATTGAGCGTATAATTAGTCAAAACGAGTTGTAGAGGATTTAATCAGTTAGTGCCCTAGTAATTATTTTCAAGCAATCAGCAGGATTCTTTGCAAAGGCAATTAATCCGTCTTGATGGCCCGCCATTACTAAAATCCCTTCATTTAGTTTCCTTAATCGAATTAAATTACTAATTGCTTGCGCCATTTCAACAGTGCCATAGGATATATTTTCATCCGTGGTGGGGACTTTAAAAATTAATTTATTCCATAAAACGGTATGATGAATATGAAGCACCGCTTTAATTTGCGAATTGGCGGAATAAACAGCGGCATGAGTTAAAGATTCAGAAGACGCTTCCTTAGTGCCGAGATAAGTAATATTATTTTGTAAAATATCGAGATCTATAATTTTTACATAGTCCTTTGGTTCTAAATCCAGTCGATGACCGGTAGCACTTGCAGTGATTATAAAATGATTGGATTTTAAGACCCGTATGCTCAAGTTACCAAAGCCAATTCCGTCCTCATTAATACCAATGAAGCCCATTTTGTGACATTGTTTTCGAATCGGATTAATAGTACCAAAATCAAAAGTCGAAATTTCATCAAACCCAACATTAATTGATTGAAATTTTATGACACCTTCATTCATTGGGTACTATATTTTAGCAAGTCAAAGGGCATGTAAACAATTAAATTACAAATTGTTAAGAATAAAATCAGTCATGCGAGTGTAAAGATGCAATCTAGTATTTCTACCAGAATGAATTCCATGATCATTGTTTGGGTAAAATTGCATTTCAAACTGTTTATTTTCGGCCACAAGCGCGCTAACAAGATCCATTGAATTTTGCACATGCACATTGTCGTCGGTCACGCCGTGAATTAGTAAGTATTTTCCCTTGAGCAATTTAGTATGTGAAATGGGACTATTATCATCATAGCCAGCGGCATTTGTTTGAGGAGTTTGCATAAATCTTTCGGTGTAAATATTATCGTAATATCGCCAATTAGTAACTGGAGCAACGGCAATTCCAGTTTTAAAATAATCAGCGCCTTTGGTCATACAGAGGCTGGACATATAACCACCATAACTCCAACCAAAGATACCAATTCTGCTTGCATCCACATAGTCAAGGGATACTAAATATTTAGCCACGTTAATTTGATCTTCTGTCTCATATTTTCCTAATTGCAGATAGGTCATTTTTTTGAACTCCTGTCCCCTAGCGCCAGTTCCTCTATTATCAACCGAAACAACGATATATCCTTTTTGCGCAAGCATCTGAAACCATACATAATTAAACCATCCCCAATCATTAAGTACAGTTTGAGAACCAGGGCCACCATAAACATAGATTAAAACAGGATATTTTTTAGTTGGATCAAAATTATTGGGTTTTATGATGGAAGCGTTTAGTTCCACCTCATTATTTGTTTTAATACGCATAAATTCTAAGCGGCTAAAGTTGTAATCTTTAATGAGTTGAGTAAGTGCTTTATTGTCATTAATTGAATAAAGTTCTTTTCCTTTCAATGAATTCATGGTAATCAGATGAGGGATATTGGCCGTGGTGAAAGTGTTGATATAATATTGATAATTAGCAGAGAACACCACACTATTGGTACCTTCACGGCTTGAAAGTTGCCTCGATTTTTTCTTTTTTAAGTCAAATTCAAAAACTTCGCGATTCATAGGCGATGAGAATGCTGCTTGAAAATAGATTTTATTATTTGCTTGGTCAAAGCCAAGTAATTCTGTTACATCAAAATTTCCTTTGGTAATTTGATTAATTAATTTTCCTGTCATATCATATTGATATATATGATTATAGCCATCTTGTTCCGAAGTAAAAATAAAACTCTTTTGGTTATCTGCGAAGATAAGATTATCGGTGATATCGATATAATAAGGATTCGTTTCTTGGTATAAAACCTTGGAGTTTCCATTATCAGCATCAGCCAGCAGAATTTCCCATTTATTTTGTAATCGATTGAGTCGTTGAATTGATAAGGTTTTATTATCAGCAGTCCAAGCGATACGTGGAATATAGATATCGGTTTCTGATCCAATATCCATTTTTACGGTTTTTTTTGATTTGGTATTGTAAACAAATACGCTAACGATCGAATTTGCCTCCCCTGCTTTTGGGTATTTGTATTTATAAATTTGAGGATATAATTCACCATAAAACTCTAATTCATATTGTTTTACATTTGATTCGTCAAACTTAATATAAGCAATGTATTGACCATCAGGTGACCAATAGAATGCGCGATCAAAAGAAAACTCTTCTTCATAAACCCAATCAGGAGCGCCATTAATAATTTTATTCAGCTCACCATCAGAGGTAAACGGCGATTCTATACCATCACTTAAGGTTTTAATAAATAAGTTGTTATCTCGCATAAAGGCAATGGATTGGTTATCTGGAGAAAAGCAAGCAAGGCGTTGTTTTCCATTGGAAGAAACTGCCGTCAGTTTTTTAGTAGGCAAATCATAGATATAGAAATTAGCTTTGGACGAGTGTCGATAAATTGGTTCGGATTCGGTTTCAATTAATATTTTTGATTCGTCGTTTGAGAAACTATAGGCGTCAATGGCAAGCGCTTCTTCACTGTTTTCTGGTTTTAGGGTCGATGCATCGAGAATAATTTCTGTCTTTTCGCCTGTTTTATAAGCGTATTTTTCAATTCCGCCTCTGCTAAGCAATGAATAATGTTCGCCATCATTCATTGGGTTAAAACCTTGTACTGTGCGAGGATAAAAGCGATAATACTTCCAAATATCATCAAGTGTAATTTGTTTATTTACAGTGCTTTGAACATTGTTATCTTGAGCAATGATAGCGGTAAAAAAGAATAAGATTATCGATATTACAAAGAAAGTTTTTTTCATAAAATTTGGTGTTTAAATTTAAAAAATAAGATTCCAAATATAATGATTAACCTAATAGTTCAGATGAATGTAGGCGCTCATTTTAACCTCAATTATTTACGATTTTTACATGACATTTAGGCTTCAATCATGATTTTTCGCATACGAATACATGCATATCTCGTTTTTTATTCTAGGCGTTGGTTTAAATAAAAAATTAGCTTTGTCGTCAACAATTTAATTTGAATTGAAATTATCAATTTGCAAAATAGATTCATTTAAACCAAAACCTACATTATGAAATATCTATTCTCACTTACAGTAATTATTTTGAGTTTACCATTTTGGTTAAACGCACAAAATAAACAATTGATCAGCTCAGAAATGCTTGAATCAATGCATAAAACGTTTCAAGATACAAAACCACAAGCGCTTCAGAATGCAATTAGAAACAACAGCATCAATGATTTAGCAAATACAAGGAATGTATATAATACTGGAGATACTTATTTCTCGAATCGAGTAAAGACCAAAGGAATTACCAATCAGAAACAATCCGGTAGATGTTGGTTATTCACGGGCTTAAATGTGTTGCGTCCCATAGTTATAGAGAAGTATAAATTAGGAGATTTTGAGTTTTCTCAATCGTATTTATTCTTTTATGACCAGCTCGAAAAATCTAATTTATTCTTGGTTAGCATTCTCGAAAGCGCAAATTTACCAATGGAGGATCGAAAAGTAGATTGGTTGTTTAAAAACCCTATTGGAGACGGGGGCCAATGGACTGGTGTAGTTGACTTAATTGAGAAATATGGGCTAGTTCCTTCCGAAATTATGCCCGAAAGTTATCAAGCAGAAAACACCGGTACAATGTCTAAATTATTGAGTACCAAATTAAGAGAACAAGGTTTGAAGCTTCGTAAATTGTCTGAATTAGGTAAAAGCAAAGAAGCTTTGGATAATGAGCGAATTGCAATGCTTTCTGATATTTATCAAATACTTGCTTTGAGTTTGGGTGAACCCGTTCAAAAATTTCAGTATCGATACAAAGACACAGAAGGTAAGGTTAGTGAGTTGAAAGAATACACTCCACAAGCATTTTACAAAGAATTTGTCAATGTAAATCTCTCTGAATATGTGATGCTTATGAATGACCCAAGCCGTGCTTACAATCAACTTTACGAAATTGAATACGATCGACACCGAGTTGATGGTCGCAATTGGAAGTATATTAATTTAGATATCGATCAAATAAAATCATTTGCTAAAGCTTCCATAATTGATAATCAAGCGATGTATTTCAGCTGCGATGTTGGAAAACAGTTAGATTCTAAAAAAGGATATTTAGACCTTAATAATTATGATTATAATAGCTTGATGGGCGTAAATTTTGACATGACCAAGGCAGAAAGAATATCCACATTTGCTAGCAGTTCTAGTCACGGGATGACACTAGTGGCAGTAGACATAGATCAAGCCGGACAAATAAAGAAATGGCTGTTGGAAAATTCGTGGGGAGATAGCGGCTTTCAAGGACATTTAATAATGTCGGATGAGTGGTTTAGTGAATATATGTTTCGGGTGGTAATTCACAAGAAATACATTGAACCTGAGGTACTTAAAGTTTTAAATCAAAAACCAATTGTATTACCTCCTTGGGATCCAATGTTTAGTCCAGAGTTATAGCACCTTAGGCTGTTCCATAATTTTTCCAGTCCTAATCTACTCATTATCAGTGAGTGATTAGGATTTTTTTTGGATAGTATTTCTTCATTTTTTTGAATGCGCTGATTTTTTAGTTTAGCAATTGGTTGATGGCGCGTCGAAACTTTTCGAAAGGTGTGTTGGGATGAAAATAATAATTTTATTATGCTACTATTACTTTCGGATTTACCAGAAGGCAAATCAAGCTTAGAAATCAATTGATTTTTTAAATTCGTAGGCCTAGTCGTAGCCTTTCGTACTAGCAAATTAGCACCTAAAGCTTTATCATAGAATTGAATTAAGGCCATTATTGGAGCTTTTAGATTACTATATTTCAATTGATTAACTGGATTAATAAAAATTTGTTTAGCGGGATCCTTTAATTCAGTGATGATATCTTTGTGCTGATTTAATAAATGAATCAAGCGTAAAATCAAAATTTTGACAGCAATCCAGGAAAACCGCCAAATCACCTTAAAATTACGTTCACTATCAATAAATATTCTATTGACAGGTTCCTGATACACCTCTTCGTATTGCAAATCGTTTATAGTCCAATCGATCGGATTAGTTAGATTAAAGAATCTATTTCCAAATCGAATCAGTGCTTCATTAATGCTTAATTCAAAACTTAAACTGTTCATCTTTTCTTAATTTTCTTGTTTGTATGTATGGATAGTAATTGATTTAACAATGTGCAATTATATCACATTATATTACTATAAATCAAGTAATTTAAGCAATATTTCGACACTTAAGAGCATTTTTAAGCAACTTAATACGCTTAAAGTATTGCTCTTTAGACTTAATTATAAACTTAATAATATTTAAGTTTCAATTGACTTATGCTTAAAATTTCTTTATATTTGCAGCCAAAATTTTCAATTTATTTTTACATTTATGCCCTTGCACACCAATATAACGCAAATTGAACTTGTGGACATTTTGCTGCAAAGCAAACTGCTTATTCCAGGTTTTAGCAAGGCTTATGGATTCTTCTATCACCCTGTTAATAAAGAAATTAGCGTTAATTTTATTACCGAAGACGAGGATAAAATCCAGGAATTAAAAATTGAGAATTCCGAATTACGAGAAACTATTCAGCAGCTGCGGAGAAATAAATCCAGCATTGAATGGGTTGAAGAAAGTCAATTGCCATTTGAGCGAAGCAGTAACTTTCAGATTCAAAGAGAAGTTTTTGATGAATATAGGAACTATGTATTATTGTTGAGAATTTCGGAAGGAGCAGATCAAAACCGTGATTTACTTTATCTGTTTTTCAAGCCAGATGCAAGTAATTTTGGGCTTAAAAGCGCTGATAACAAGCTAAGTACCGAACATAAGAGCATAATTGCCACCTTAATTCATCGCAGCTTATTGCTTTTTCAGGAACAGCGGCGACAACTTATTAAAGAAAGGGAGCAATTTCGAGCAGATTTTGGACAGTTAACAGAACAATTTCAAACACTCTCGCGTGAAAATAACATTTCGCATCAGCGCTTGCAAGGACAAATTGGCCAATATATTATTGAATTGCTACAAAAGGAAGCGACTAAAATGGGATTTCATTTGCAAATGAGTCTTGAAGCGTCGAGTTTTATTCAACAGTACCAAGGTTCGATTTCATCGATACCAAATGCCGCCAAGCAGGCGGTGCAAATGGCTCAGCGCACTCAACGACCTTCGGAAGGTAGTTTGCTCAAAATGGAAGATTTTTTATTGAAAATACATTTTAGCGAACAAATACCCCCCATCAACATCGGTTTAGAATCTATTGCAGACAGCAGATTTATAAAAACGATACAGCTATTGAATCGATTAGAAAATGCGGCTAAGAAAGTACAGTCCGAAGGAAAGAGTCTTAGTGGAACAAATATAGGCTTAGCGATGGATGTACCAATTTCGGCGCCAGCCATCAGTGATGCTTTACGTAAACATCAAAAGAAGATTCAGAATCTATGTATCGAATATCCTCAAGAATGGACGCTTATCAAAAAATCTTTTAAACCAATTCAAAATGTTTTAATCGCATAAAGGTCGAATTATCTTTGTAAAAATCCTCTAATCAATTAATTATCAAAATAGACCTTTAGAGAAATATTTAGCGTATTTTTGCAAAAATTATTAGAATGACATTTGACGAATTTGGTTTTAATGAGCGAGTAACCGACGCACTTTTTTATATGGGTTTTCAAAAGCCCACTCCCATCCAAGAACTTGCAATTCCTAAAATAATTAGTGGAGTCGATGTATTAGCCACCGCTCAAACCGGAACAGGAAAGACCGCTGCATTTGTATTGCCGATCCTACATCAACTCGCCTCACATCCAAGTCACCATATCGATACTTTAGTCATTGTGCCAACGAGGGAACTTGCGCTTCAAATCGACCAACAAATACAAGGTTTTTCATACTATGTTGAAGCTTCTAGCATTGCTATTTACGGAGGCGGCGATGGAAACGAATTTCATGAGCAGCGCACCGCCATTAAAAATGGTGTCAATATTATTGTTGCAACTCCTGGAAAACTAATTTCCCATTTGAATATGGGGTATGTGGATTTAACTCATTTAAAGCATTTTGTACTTGACGAAGCAGATAGGATGTTAGACATGGGTTTTTTCGATGATATAAAAACTATTTCCCGATTTCTGCCTGAAAAAAGACAAAATATGCTTTTCAGTGCTACCATGCCACCGCAAATTCACAAATTGACCAAACAGATTTTAGATCATCCCTACGAAATAAAGATTGCAATTTCCAAACCTGTTGAAGGCGTTAAGCAATTAAAATATGAGGTGTACGACAATCAGAAAATCCCATTAATAATTGAAATTATTAAAGAACGTCAAGACTATACCAGTATTCTCATTTTCACTTCAACCAAGAAGATGATTAGCGAAGTTGTGAATGCATTACAACGTAAATCATTAAAATCGGAAGGTATTTCCTCCGACCTGACCCAAAAAGACAGAGAAGAAGTGCTGTTGAATTTTAGATCTCGCAAAACGCGAATTGTCGTTGCTACTGATGTATTGAGCAGAGGAATTGACATTAAAGATATCAATTTAGTTATTAATTATGATGTTCCAGGAGATGCAGAGGATTATGTGCACCGGATTGGAAGAACGGCAAGAGCAGAAACAAAAGGTGAAGCGATAACGCTTGTAAATCAGAATGATGCTTATAAAATGTTGCGTATCGAACGATTAATTGAAAAACCTGTAGAACAAGGTTTAATGCCTGATTTTTTAGGAGATATACCTTCCTTCAATTCAAAAAAGCCCTCCCATTCGACACGCCCACAAGGGCAAAGTCATGGTGTGAAACGCAAGGCACAAGGCGGATTTAATAAGAATAAAGCAGCCTCAGATCCTGCAAAAGCGGAGCAATCAACTGCAGATATTCAACAGAAAAGTGAAAGTAAAAAGCCATTTTTCAAAAACAGAAACAAAAAAAAGCCCGAAAATCGGGCTTAATTTGGTTTTGTAGAAATACTTTAGACTAGAACTCAAGTGGATTACTAACTTTTTGCTTCAGCAAAGCTATATCAATAACTTCCATCACCTCTTCCACAAAGTGAAAGTTTAACCCTTTGATATACTGTTCGTTAATTTCATAAACATCCTTTTCATTTTCTTTAGAGAGAATTATCTCTTTAATATTAGCCCGTTTAGCCGCAAGAATTTTTTCCTTGATGCCACCCACTGGTAGCACTTTTGAACGCAAGGTAATCTCCCCTGTCATTGCTATTTTAGCTTTTACTTTTCGTTGCGTAAAAGCAGAGGCTAAGGCCGTAAAGAAAGTTATACCAGCTGAAGGGCCATCTTTTGGAGTGGCACCTTCGGGAATATGAATATGTACATCCCAAGCTTCAAAAGCTTTTTGAGGGATACCCAACTCTTCGTAATGCGCACGTAAATATTTATAGGCAACTGTAGCAGATTCTTTCATCACTTCACCCAAGCTGCCAGTCATCGAAAAATTCCCTTTTCCTTTGCTAAGACTTACTTCAATAAAGAGAACAACCCCACCCACACTAGTCCAAGCAAGGCCAGTAACAACGCCTGCTTGCGCATTGTCAATGGCTTTATCCTTTTGAAACTTAGGAGGTCCCATTATTTGATGCAAGTTTTCGATACTCAATTCTGGGGTAAAAGGTTCTTCAAGCACAATTTGTTTAGCACGGTTGCGAATCACCTTAGCGATATTTTTTTCCAGCGTACGAACGCCCGATTCACTTGTGTATTTATCAATAAGTTCTTCCAGAATAGGTTTTTTAAAAAGGAGTGACTTTTTGTCTATTCCATGTTCTGAAAATTGTTTGGGGATAAGGTGTTTTTTTGCAATTTCTATTTTCTCTTCCATCAAATAGCCACTCACGTGAATAATTTCCATTCGATCGCGAAGTGCAGGGTGAATATTGGATAATGAATTAGCGGTAGCAATGAACATAATTTTGCTAAGGTCGTATTCTACCTCTAAAAAGTTATCGTAGAAGGAATTATTTTGTTCTGGATCGAGCACCTCAAGCAAAGCAGAGGCTGGGTCGCCATTGAAAGTACTCCCAGTTACTTTGTCAATCTCATCGAGTACAAATACAGGGTTCGATTTTTTTGCTTTTTTCAAACTCTGAATAATTCGACCTGGCATAGCACCGATATAGGTTTTTCGGTGTCCACGGATTTCTGCCTCATCTCGTAATCCACCCAAAGCCATGCGAACATATTCTCTATTTAGTGAACGGGCAATTGATTTTCCCAAAGAGGTTTTACCTACACCAGGAGGACCAACAAGGCATAGAATTGGTGATTTCAAATCACCTTTTAGCTTAATGACGGCAAGATATTCGAGAATTCTTTCCTTAATTTTTTCTAAACCGAAATGATCTTCATTGAGGATATTTTTTGCTCGTTTCAAATCGAAATTATCGTTTGAGAATTCATTCCATGGCAGTTCGACTAAGGTTTCAAGGTAATTATACTGAATAGAATATTCAGTGGCCGAGGGATTCATACGACTAAGCTTACTCAATTCCTTTTCGAACAATTCCTTCACATTAGGAGTCCAATGTTTAGCACTTGCTTTTTCTTTTAGCGCTTTTATTTCTTGCTCATTTGGGTTTCCACCTAGCTCATCTTGAATGGTTTTGAGCTGTTGATTAAGATAGTAATCACGCTGCTGTTTGTCTAAATCCGTTTTTACTTTATTTTGGATTTGGTTTTTGAGTTCGAGCATCTGTATTTCTTTCGTTAAAAAGAAAAGCAAGCGATTGGCACGAGCATTTAGACTATCAATCTCGAGTAAACTTTGTTTATCTTCCAGACCCGTATTGATGTTACTAGAGATAAAATTAACTAAGAATGAAGGACTTTCAATATTTTTTATTGCAAATCCGGCATCACCTGGAATATTTGGATTTAGCTTAATGGCTTTCAATGACATATCTTTAATAGAATCCATCAGCGCATTAAAATTATCTGTTTTTTCTATTTCAGAATCGGTATTAAGGGGAGTAATTTTAGCTATGAAATATGGTTGATTTTGAATTTCTTCATCAAGCTGAATGCGATTACGACCTTGTATAATAACCGTAGTAGAGTCATCTGGCATTGTTAAAACCTTGACGATGAACGCCATAACGCCAGTTCGATATAAATCGTTAAAAGTTGGTTCTTCTAGGCTCCCATCTTTTTGAGCAACGACTCCAATTAGTTTATTGCCAGATTGGGCTTCTTGTATTAATTTGATAGATTTTTCTCGACCAACGGTAATTGGAATCATAACTCCCGGAAATAAAACTGTATTACGGAGGGGAAGTATAGCCAAGGTTTCAGGTATTTCTTTTTCATCCATCGCAAAGTCTTCAATATTAGGCATTAAAGGAATAAATTCAGAATCCGAATCTATCATATTACTAAGGTGAACTTCGATATTATTCTTTTTACTCATAGTTTTGACATTTTGTCATTAATAAAAAATGTAAGGCTTTTATAATGGCTTTATTAGAAAACTAATTAGCCAATTATCATTTGTAAAACGCTGAATGACAGTCATTATTATGATAAAAATACTAAAAAAAGCTGAACTGCAGTTCAATAGTTGTGCCAAATGAAAACACATTAATGGGAGTAAATATCAAAAAAAAATGACCGAATAATACGGTCATTTTTTTCATCAATAGTTGAAAGTTAGAGGGTCATTTCATAAACTGAATAAAGAATATCCTTTTCAATTTGGTCAAATATTAGCGATCTGCGTCCAAAGACCTTTTCTGCAACCGTAAAAGCTTTGTTGATATTATATTTTTTAAAGCCGCTACTATATCCACCCCAATTAAAAGAGCTAACAAATTGGCGAGGAAAACCGGCGCCGAAAAGGTTAACGCTAACGCCAACTACTGTTCCAGTATTGAACATGGTATTGATGCTAGATTTAGAATGATCGCCCATGATTAAACCACAAAATTGCAGGCCAGTATCCATAAAAGTTTCTTGGCGGTAATTCCAAATGCGCACAGAATCATAGGTATTTTTTAGATTTGAAGTATTAGTACCAGCACCAAGATTACACCATTCACCAATCACCGAGTTTCCTAAAAAGCCGTCATGAGCTTTGTTAGAGTATCCTAAAATCAGGCTGTTACTAATTTCGCCACCAACTTTACATTCTGGACCTATAGAGGTTGGGCCATAGATTTTTGCACCAGCACGTACAACCGAGTGATCACCGATAGCAAAAGGGCCACGAATAACTGCGCCTTCCATAATTTCGGTATTTCTCCCAATGTAAATGGGTCCATTGGTAGCATTCAGATAAGCGAATTCAACGATGGCACCTTCTTCAAGAAAGATGGGATGATTTCCATGTACAAAATTGGATTTACTAAGCACTTGAGAGGTTCTGCCAGCGGTAAGAGTTTGAAAATCCATTGGGATTAAGACATCCAGCTTAGAAAACAATTCCCATACATTATTGATGCATAGAACTTCTTCGTCATAAGAAATTTCAACGGTATCGCTAGTTTCCATGGTCTCCAAGTTTTCGAGGCTAAGATTCATAGCAATAATTTTAGTTTCGCCCACTAAAGCTTGATTAGGCTTTAGGTTTATAATTTTCTCGACGAGTTTTAGTGATGGATAAACACTTCCATTAATAAGGATGTTTTCGATATCTTTAATCAATGGGAATTTTACACTGAGGTATTTTTCGGTTAAACTCGATGTTTTGGCTTTGAGGGCTGTTTCCCATTTTTCGCGAATGGTAGTTATTCCAAAACGTATATCAGCAATGGGTCTGCTAAAGCTTAGAGGAAGTAAATCTTCTCTTACTTTTTGGTCATCGAATAGTATATAGTTCATAAATTGGTTTTATATTTTATGAATTCAAAAATAGAAAGTTTTT
Source organism: Draconibacterium orientale (assembly GCA_020718275.1). Classification (GTDB taxonomy): domain Bacteria; phylum Bacteroidota; class Bacteroidia; order Bacteroidales; family UBA1556; genus UBA6267. The sequence goes on along the minus strand of DYSI01000006.1, from coordinate 27,348 downwards.
TTAATAAAACAAAATGTATTTATCATAACATTGAATGAGATTGTATCAGGAAGCACTACAAAATAAAAAAGTCCCAAAAGGGACTTTTAAAATTATTTATTGTTGCGACTTTTATATCGACTATTGAATTTATCAACACGACCAGCGGAGTCGACCAATTTCATTTTACCAGTAAAGAATGGATGTGAAGTATTTGAGATTTCCAATTTTACTACTGGGTATTCTTTTCCATCTTCCCACACGATAGTTTCTCTTGTTTTAACTGTAGAGCGTGTAACGAAGGTGTAACCATTGGACATATCCTGAAATACGACCAATCTATAATCTTTGGGATGAATATCTGCTTTCATGCTTATAATAATTTAAAATTTAATACTTCAACATCAGTGCAATAAGCAGTATGATTGCTTATTTAAAATTCGGATTGCAAAATTAGTTTTATTTAATTACATAGCAAAGTCAAAAAATGAATTTTTCAATAATATTTATTGCCCTTTTTTCAAGCCAATTAGAAATTGTATAATGTCTTTATTATCAGCATAATCCATTAATCCTGGAGATTGAGTTTCACCGAATTTTACTAAATTTTTTATATTCAAATTACTACCAACAATGCATTGAATGTCTTCATTTTGCATGTTTAGTCGTCGAATTTCGGCAGCTAAGTCTTTATAAATTTCGTAATGGAGTAATGCAACTGGGCTCAAAAGAGACTGATCTTCTTTCATCAATAGAAATCCGTTATCATAATGTGGAACTTTATTGATCAATAGAATCGCTTTATTGTATTCATAATTATTAAAGTATTTATTATGCTGCATGGCTTGAGCATATTGGTCGAATGCCGATAAGATGCTTTCGATTTTAAAATGAGCGGGGATTAATATCTTGGAAACTGAACGGCAACCCAATCCGAAATACTGGAAAATATCCATCCCTAAAAGATGTAAATCATCAGCGCTTTCATTGCCAGATAAGATTGCAAGGGAGTTTCTATTTCCACGAATTATATGGGGGTATTTGCTAAAATAGTAGTCGAAATAGCGCCTAGCGTTATTGCTTCCTGTTGCAATTATGGCATCAAAATTCTTTAATAAATGGCTTTCAAAGGTAATTTTGGATTTGAATGCTGGATTTATTTCTATCAAAAGCTGGGTAAGATAAGGGAGCAGAAACTGATCGCTGGAAGATAGTTTTGCCACAATGGATTTTCCGCTTATCATAACACTTAAAAAATCATGAAATCCAACGAGGGGAATATTGCCAGCCATGATTACCCCTACTCTTAACTCCGAATCTTCCAATTGCGCTTCAGCATAATTTTCAATCCATGTTTCAAGTGATTTTTTGTCTAAAATACCAGTTAGATTATTAATCGCTAGTTTCAAATTGGATTGGGTAAACCATGGATTGTAGTGTTCAGCTTTTTGTAAAATCTCATCAAAGTCAAGCTGATCCATTGGGTCAGCTTGCCGAATCAGCAGATTATTTAACTTTCTTGAAAGTTCATCAAAAGCCTCAATTCGTTCTATAATATTCATGCTGCAAAAGTAAGTGGATTTTAAATAAAAAATCAGTTCGATATCTTATTTGATGAATGAGATATCGAACTGAAAAAGGCAAAAAGTAAATCTAGAATTTCAGATCTAAGCCGAGCATAAAGTTAGTGCCTGCTTGTGGATAATATCCATCAATCACTCCTCTTTCGGGAAGATTGGTGGTGGTATTTGTATAATTATAACTATAAATCCAAGCATTTGCGGCGTATTGTGCATTAAAAAGATTATTGATGCTAAAACTTAAGCCAATTTTTTTCAAGTGAAGGCTTTTGATCGTATAATGAAAAACCAAATCAGTACTTGAATAAGCGCTTAGGCTGTTATAATCATTTGATGTATTATCGATGTATTGTTTGCCAACATACTTAGTATTAATCATAATTTCCATATAATCGAATGGTACTATCTGAAATTGATTGGCGGCTACGACTGAGGGCGAGAAAGCGATTGTGGTGTTTCCAATTAAGGTTGAGTCTTGAGACCAAGTATCCCAATTGTCAACAAATTCAGTAAAGTCACTAATCTTATTTTGACTCAAACTTACATTAGCGTTCCAATTGAACCATTTGGTAGGAGTCAAACTAAAAATCAACTCCACTCCAGCTCTGTATGAACTTTCGACATTGGTCATAATTGGATTGCCAACATTATTAACTTTTCCGGTAAGCACCAATTGGTTTGTATAATCCATCCAAAAGGCATTAGCGCTAAAACTAAGTTTTTTGATATTAAGTGAATAGCCTAATTCATAATCAATTAGCAACTCTGATTTGGGTGTTTTACCAAGGTCAGCATCTCTAAAGTCGCTTCTACTTGGTTCTTTTTTGGCAGAGGCAATGGAGAAATATGTTTTATGATTCGATGTCAAATGATAGTTAAATCCAGCTTTTGGATTGATGAAATTGAAGTGATAGTTTGCGGTTAAATCTTTAAAATCATCATGTGGGCCTTCCATGGAATAGTCCACTTTGCGATAGAGTAAATCGCCATAGAAGCTTAAAGGTTTTGAGATTTGATAGGCAGTTTTAACGTATAAATTATAGGTATTTTTCACCCCTTGATTTCGATACCATTCATAATCCTTTGGCATGGAAGCATATTCTGCCCAAATAATTTTTCCAAAATGGTTACCTATGTACTGGTTTGCAGAACCACCAATATTGAGACGCCATTTGTTTTTATCATCAAAATCGAGTGAGAAGGTAGCACCATAAAAGTCATTATCGAGCCATTTTTGCTGCACCAAATTAGTGTTGGTAATTGTATCCAAGCCAATAATAGGATTAGGCAAGCCATAATCTGTAAAGCTTTCGTCATCTTTCCAACTTTCATAGTAGCCGCGACCTTTGGTGTAATGCAAGGCTGCATTTAAATTCCAATGGGAATTTAACTTTCTCAAATAATGCAATTGGTAATGATCTTGTTGATAGTTATCAATTTGATTTTCATAGGTATATGGATTATAGGTAGGATTTGATTTCAGACTATCTTTTGGAACTCCATACCAAGATTGATAGGTTTTTTCTTTACCCGAAAAAACATTAATGCGAATAATGGCATTTTTTGAATAGTGGGCAGCTGAAACAAAAAACGATTTCAAATCTGAGCTCGCCCTGTCGACATAGCCATCACTATACACTTTCGAAAGACGAGTATCAAAAGTCCATTTACCATCAATAAGACCAGTGGAAGCCGCCAAGCGCAATCTTGAGGTATTGAAAGAACCGATTGCAGAATTAAATTCAAAACTAGGTTCTTGTGCCATCGCATTGGATAACATATTGATAGAAGCGCCAAAAGCCGCAGCGCCATTGCTAGATGTGCCAATTCCCCTTTGAATTTGAATGCTATTTAGAGAGGCCGTAATATCGGGCATATTTACCCACCAAACGCCTTGACTTTCTGCGTCATTCATTGGAATTCCATTTAGGGTTACATTAATTCTACTAATGTCGGTACCACGAATACGGACAGAGGTGTAACCTACTCCCGCGCCAGCATCTGAAGTACTAACTAAGGAAGGGCTTAAGTTTAAAATATAAGGTAAATCCTTTCCTAAATCTGCTTTTTTGAGTTCTGCCTTTCCAATATTTTGGTAAGTAGTACCGGTGCGTTCTGTGGCTCTTGTAGCCGAAATAATTACTTCGTCTTCCATAAAAGCCTTGGTTTGCATTTCAACTTTAAGCATGTTTTGTTGTGGAACTTCAATTTTTGTTTGGCTAGTTTCATAACCCAAATAGCTAATTATCAAGGTATAATTCCCTGATTTAAGATTTCCGAATTTGAAATAACCATTTAAATCGCTCACGGTCATTAGCTGGGTTCCATCCAGCGAAACGTGAGCCCAAGGAAGCGGATTTTGACTTTGATGGTCGAAAACCTTCCCATCAATACTGTTTTGAGCCAAGGCAAAAGCAGGTAAGCAGATTGCCATTAGCAACAGTAAAAAATTGTTTTTAAACATTTTGATTAAATTTTTAGTAAAACTTCTACTCAATCGGAAGAGGTATTCCAAATGGCTATTAATTACAAAGTTTCCCCTAAACTTTGGACAACAAATTAGTTATAATTTGGCATCCATTTTTCCCTCCGCCGGCACTACCCGGTTCAGGTAATATGGGTATGATCTCAGCCCGAAATTTTAGGGCACCCCTTTATGAAATCCATGCAAAAGTAATATATTTTAAAACACTATTGTCCGTTAAAAATTATATTTAGTCCATTTCGGCAATTTAGTAGTTTTTTTATCGGACAACACTGATTTTAAAATAAAAAAGCCATAATAAGTGAATTATGGCTTTCAATTTCAACACGAAAATTCTTAAATTGCTTTGAGTTTAGTATATAATAAAGTGAATAACAATTAAATATATTTATTAATTATTTCTTCAATCCGGTAGTGACCTTACCCGTATTTGGATCAAGTTCAGAACCGCCCATGGAATGAGGTATCATATATACTGCAAACAAGACCGCGAAAGCAATGATTGGCCAAAGTCGATTTTGAGGTTTTTTGCGCAATACGAAAAAGGCAATCACCCAAAACAAAAATGCTACAATGGTTTTGTTATCAGTCCAATCGCCGCCGAAAGGCCAACCAGTCCAGTAATCGCCAAAAGCATATTCTTGCACAATTGGACCAAGAATTAAACCGCCAATAAATAAACTCACCAGCGTAATTTTAACGAACAAAAGCACTTGTTTTCGCTTAGAAATTGCCTCAATTCCTGTGCGGGTGGATACCATCATGGCCAAAAACATGAAAAAGATGTGTGGAATTAATATTCCTAATGGCACATCACCTTTAAAGCGAATTATGGTAGGTTTAGGATTTAAGGCATATGATTGCTTATTATCATTTAGTACTACTAGGTATTCGAGTTTACCAGCAGGGGGTTGATTGGGTAAATAACCTACTAATTTTCCGTTTTGATAAGTCATTGGAACCATCGTAAGCGAATCCTGACTACGAAATTTTCGATAACTTATAGTACCATTGATATTTTGTGGAACTGCTATTTCAATAGGTGCATCAGATGTGCCCCCGTGAGAAGTTAAGAGTTTAAACGTATAGGTTTTATTTTCAATCGTGACATTACCTTTTTTAGGATAGGTAGGCCCAGTTGTTTTTTGGTAAATGGCTGCTGAAACGGTTATGATAAAAGCCAAAACCCACAACAATACTGACTTAATTTTTTTCATAGGAATGAATTACAATTTGTGGCTGCAAAGGTAGCAAAGTTTAATATTTAGAAAGTAGAGATTTTGACGAAACTGTTATAGATGATATTTTATGCAATTGGCATTTATTTTTTATTGTCTAAAACACTATAGGCTAGTGTGAATTTATTGATGACCACAAAGATGTTTTCAAATCGAAAGATAGACATTAGGAGCTAACAGTTTTTAAAAAACAGTCAAAAAAAAGTCAAGTACGGAATGTACAGAAAGACAGTTTACTAAACAATCGAAAGGCATAAAGGATAATATATTTTAGGTAAAATGTTATTTTTTTCATAACTTTGCATTTTGAATAGGTACCAAACATTTCATTCTAACTTATACTAAATCAATGGAATATCAACATAAAGAATTATCATGCCTCTATAAGGCGGATGAGATATTAAGTGATTATGAACTCAGTATTGATGAAGCACTACAAAAGCTAGTTACGCTTTTACCACAAGCTTGGCGATATTCAGATTCGTGCGAAGCGTCGATACAATGGGGCGAAAAAACATTCCAAACAGCAGGTTTTAGAAATACCATTTTGAAAATGCAATCCGACATTGTTCTTGAATCGAAAGTGGAGGGCCAGATTACTATTGTATACACCAAAAATATGCGCGAAGAGAAGGGTGTATTTTTGAGTGGTGAACATCAACTTCTTAAAGCGATTACTACCAAACTTAATTCCTACCTTGTTTATCATCGATTGCAGGAGACTATTTCCTCATTGCAAGTTCATTCGAGCACTGATGGCGAATCTAATAAAACAGAACAAGAGGTGATTAATTGGCTTAGAACACAAGACCTAAAAGAAGAGGAAATAAAAGAATTACTGCGTGTAAAAATTGAATTCAAGAAAGGGGAAACTATTTTTAAGCAAGGAGCAATTGCCTCTTACCTTATATTATTACACAGCGGTTTATCCAAAAATTATGTTGAAGGGAATTTTGATAAAGGATTTAATTTTAAGATAGTAAAACCTATTTCTTTTATCGGCTTATCATCTGTTTACGGTAAAAATATCTATGCATTTTCGGGAAGTGCACTAACCAAATGCAAAGCATACTTAATTGATGTACAGACTTTTAAAAGCATTATGAGTCGCAATCATGCGTTTACTAATCGCATATTGAATTGGTATTGCAATACCACCCAAAGTCATCTAAACAGAATGAGCTCAATTGCCAATAAGCAAGCATTAGGAAGATTATCTGAGACATTACTTTATTTAGCTAATGATATTTTTAACGGCAAAATTATCACCACCAATGTAAGTCGCAAAGATATTGCTGAATTAGCCGCGATGAGTACAGAGAGCGCTGTCAGATTTTTGTCAGATTTAAAAAAGGACAAAATTATTGATATCACCTCCAATCATATCGAAATACTCAAAAGAGAGGTTCTAACGCTTTTAAGTAATAATTAATTTGCTGATATTCAGTAAATTAAAATATTATTTTGCTTAGGTATTTCATTTTAGAAAAGAGGAAATTCAATAGTTTTAATTCTAATCAACCATGGCGACTTTTTTATTCAACGATATTATTTTTGGGCCCATTCAGTCGCGTCGCTTAGGCGTTAGTTTGGGAGTGAACTTGCTTCCAGAGGATTATAAATACTGTACATACGATTGCCTTTATTGTGAATGTGGTTGGACATTGCAATCTAAAGAAAAGCTTAAGTTGCATCATCGGGAGGAAATTAGCCAAGCCTTACGAAATCAGTTGCAAAAAATGCAAGCCGAAGGTAAAGGGCCTGACACTATTACCTTTGCTGGCAATGGAGAACCCACCATTCACCCTGAATTTGCGAAGATAATTGATGATACCATTGCGCTTAGAGATGAGTTTTTCCCCCAAGCAAAGATTTCAGTTTTAAGCAATGCTACCCAAATACATCGAAAAGAAATTATCGCCGCTTTGCTCAAGGTAGACCAAAATATTTTGAAACTTGATAGTGCGATTGATGAAACTTTTCAATTGATAAACCGACCAAAAGTTAAAATTACGGTGGCAGACTTAGTCGATCGACTATGTGTTTTTGAAGGCAAGTTGGCTATCCAAACGCTATTTGTTAAAGGTAATTATCAAGGCAAACATTTCGACAATACCACTGAAATTGAGTTAGAAGCATGGATGTCGGCGCTCAGGAAAATAAAACCACAAATGGTAATGATTTACCCTATTGATCGGGATACTCCACATACCGATTTAGAAAAAATCGGTAAAGAAGTAATGGAAAAAATAGGGAATCGAGTGCGTGAAGCAGGTTTTAATATTTCTATTTCGAGCTAAATATCAATATGATAGAACTAAATAGTCAGTCAGAAGAGTTTGTGAAATTTTTAGAAATGAAAATGCCTTTTGGTAAATACAAAGGGAGTTTATTGATTAATTTACCAGAGTCGTATTTGGTGTGGTTTAGGCAAAAAGGATTTCCGAAAGGAAAATTAGGCGAGCAATTGCAGTTGATGTACGAAATAAGACTTAATGGGCTAGAATATCTTCTAAAACCAAGCAGAGCAATAAAGTAATCACACCAAAAGTATATAAGCAACTTTAAACGGATTAAAACGGTCTTTTTTTCGTAATTATTAAAACCATTTCACATGCGAATATTATTCATTTTCATTTTGCTAGGATGTCTTTTCATCCCAAAAGCTTATTCCCAAATTCCCTTTGATTTTGGTTTTGTCAGAGATAACAGCGTACAAGTAAAAGACAGTAGTGGAAACCTCCAAACCATGGCTTGGACTGGAGGACTTAATTCTGTTCATTTTCAGGAAATGGATTTGAATTTAGATGGGGTGTTGGACTTGATTAGTTTTGATACCCATGGAGATAGGATGCTTACCTACCTTAACGATAATATTACGGATAGCATAAGCTACACTTTTGCTCCTCAATACATCAAAATGCTACCCAAGTGCGCAAGTTGGATGCAAACCGTGGATTATGATATGGACGGAAAATTAGATATTTTCACCTTTGTACCTGCTGGTATAAAAGTGCTTAGAAACATTTCAACGGCCACTGAACTAAAGTTTACTCAAATAACTTATATGCTCAATTATTTTTCCGAAGCAAATTTTTACGAAAATATCTTTGTCTCATCTGTAGATTTTCCCAGTTTTTCGGATGTAGATTATGACGGCGATATGGACATCCTTAATTTTCATGTATTGGGATCATTTTTAATTATGTATCGCAACTATTCGATGGAATTGTATGGCGTGCCTGATAGTTTAGAATTTAAGATTTACGATAAATGTTGGGGTAAATTTGCAGAGAGTGAAAATAATAATGTTGTTTTTTTAAATCAATATTGTAATTACAAAAGTGAGTTAGAATTAGAAAAAGCGCCATCGATAAAACACACTGGTTCTACCCTACTTTCTATAAATCTCAATGGCGACAGTCTAATGGATTTATTGCTTGGTGATGTAGATTTTTTTTCTTTGAATGCCCTAACCAATGGAGGAACCCGTCAGGGAGCATTGATAACCAGTCAAGACCCAGGATTTCCTTCCTATGATCAGTCGATTGATTTGATAACTTTCCCACTTGCCAACTATATTGATGTAGATAATGATAATGTGAAAGATTTGATAGTAACCCCATTTGATGCGTCCTATTATAAACCATCCAACAAAAACAATGTATGGTTGTATAAAAATAACGGTATTACCAATAATCCTACTTTTAATTTAAGTAGTAAATCATTTTTACAAGACCGAATGATTGACATTGGTGACGCAGCCTCACCCTGTTTGGTGGATGTAGATGGAGATAGTTTGCTTGATTTAATCATAGGAAACTATGGTGATGTTGATTCCACCTACCTCGATACTAGCTGGTACAATTTAGAAATTTATAGAGTTTCTCGTTTGGCCTATTATAAAAATTTTGGCACAGTAGGAAATCCCATTTATCAATTTATGGAATCCGATTGGCAAGGAATTTCTAATGCAGATTTGGTGTCTACCCATCCAACTTATGGAGATATTGATGGTGATATGGATGCCGATTTAATTTTAGGAAGTAGTGATGGGCAGCTGCTATTTTATGAAAACACTGCTGGCGTAAATCAGCCAATTAGTTTAGCTAGTCCTCAATTGCATTTTCAAAATATCGATGTTGGATACTTTTCAACTCCACAACTAATTGATATTAACGGGGATACGCTTCTTGATTTAGTAATTGGTAAGAAAGAAGGGTTGGTAAGTTATTATCAAAACACTGGCACTCATACTAATCCAATATTTACGCTGGTGACTGATACTATGGGGAAAATAAATACTCGAACCCATTGGCATTATTATTATGGTTATTCATCACCATATTTTTTTCGGGACCAATCAGATAGTTTAAAAGCCATTGTAGGCTCAGCTTCGGGACATTTATTTTATTACCGCGATATTGAAGACAATATACTAGGACAATTTGGTATGGATTCGAATTTAACTTATTTAGATGAAGCAGACACCTTATTTTCGGTAGTCAATTACACAGATGAGTTGCAGATGTTTGTTCCATTTAACGCTAATTTCAGAGCTTCGCCCCTCGTTTATGATTTTAATAATGATAATTATGTAGATATCATGACAGGAACGTATTCCGGCGGTTTAATGTATTTAAAAGGGGTAGTTCCTCCTCACATTGGAATTGAAGATAATGATCGATCAACGAATCCAAAACTCACCGTATTTCCGAATCCTGCCCGAGAACAGTTTTCAGTTCAAGTGAGTGAATTTGAATCTATTAAGCGAATTAATATCAGTATACATGATCTTTCAGGGCGAATTCTTTTTGATGAAGATTTTGCATCAAGTGAAAGCACCAAGGTGAGTTGTAAGGATTTGCCAAGGGGTGTTTATTTAGTTCGTACTAGGCTTTATGATTTAAAAAACAACATCCATGTTAGCACTAATAAGCTTATTAAAATATAAACTAATAAGTGTTTAGACAAAAAAATAAAAGCTGATTGAAGGATTTCAATCAGCTTTTGTTTAGTTAAAGCGGTTGGCAATATTATTTGTCTTTTACTTCTTCAAAATCAACATCTTGCACTTCGTCGGCTTCGCCTTTATTTTGGGAGGCTTGACCAGCTTGTTGACCAGCATCAGGTGCAGCTTGAGTGTTTTTATACATCTCTTCGCTAGCCACCGACCAAGCTTGATTTAATGTTTCCATTTCGCGATCAATAGCTGCTAGATCTTGATTTTTATGTGCGGTTTTAAGTGCAGCAAGTGCATTTTCGATAGCTCCTTTTTTGTCAGCGGGCACTTTATCACCATATTCTTTCATCTGTTTTTCAGTTTGGAAAATCAGTGAATCAGCGGCATTAATTTTATCAACGCGTTCTTTTTCACGTTTATCAGACTCCGCATTTGCTTCAGCTTCAGCTTTCATTCTTTGAACTTCGGCATCAGATAAACCAGAAGAGGCTTCGATACGGATTTTTTGTTCTTTTCCTGTTCCACGGTCTTTAGCACTCACATGCAAAATTCCGTTGGAGTCGATATCGAAAGTCACTTCAATTTGAGGCACACCGCGAGGGGCTGGTGGAATCCCATCTAAGTGGAAACGTCCAATTGATTTATTCTGAGTAGCCATTGGGCGTTCACCTTGCAAAACATGAATTTCGACCGAGGGTTGACTATCCGAAGCAGTGGAGAAAGTCTCTGACTTTTTAGTTGGAATGGTGGTGTTTGATTCAATTAATTTAGTCATTACTCCGCCTAAAGTTTCGATACCAAGGCTAAGTGGAGTAACATCCAGTAAAAGGACATCTTTCACATCACCAGCCAAAACACCGCCCTGAATTGCTGCTCCAATAGCGACCACTTCGTCAGGATTTACCCCTTTAGAAGGTGCTTTGCCAAAGAAATCTTCCACAACTTTTTGAATAGCAGGAATACGAGTTGAACCGCCTACTAAAATTACTTCATCAATATCAGCGGTGGTCATTCCAGCGTCTTTCAAAGCAGCCCTGCAAGGTGCAATAGTTGCTTGAATTAATCGGTCGGATAATTGTTCAAATTTTGCACGGCTAAGCGTACGAACCAAGTGTTTAGGAATACCATCAACGGGCATAATATAAGGCAAGTTGATTTCGGTAGAAGAAGAACTTGAGAGTTCTATTTTAGCTTTTTCGGCTGCTTCTTTAAGGCGTTGTAGCGCCATTGGATCTCTTGTCAAATCTACATTTTCATCTTTTTTGAATTCACTTGCGAGCCATTCAATAATAACTTGGTCAAAGTCGTCACCACCTAAGTGAGTGTCGCCATTAGTAGATTTTACTTCAAAAACGCCACCGCCTAACTCGAGAATTGAGATATCGAAAGTTCCGCCACCTAAGTCGAAAACAGCAATTTTCTCATCTTTTCCTTTTTTGTCAAGGCCGTATGCCAAAGCTGCGGCTGTTGGCTCATTGATAATACGTTTTACGTCTAGGCCAGCAATTGTTCCAGCTTCTTTAGTTGCCTGGCGTTGTGAATCGCTAAAATAGGCAGGAACGGTGATTACAGCTTCTGTAACTTCATGACCTAAATAATCTTCGGCAGTTTTTTTCATTTTCTGCAAAATGATAGCAGAAATTTCTTGAGGAGTATATTCTCTATTATCGATTTGGACTTTTGGTGAATTATTGGCACTCTTAACTACGGTATAAGGCATGCGCGAAATTTCTTTGGTTACTTGATCGTAACTTTCACCCATAAATCTCTTGATAGAGAAAACAGTTTTTTTAGGATTTGTAATGGCTTGTCGTTTAGCAGGATCGCCCACTTTGCGTTCGCCATTGTCGATAAATCCAACAATTGAAGGAGTTGTATTTTTTCCTTCACTGTTAGGAATTACCACCGGTTCATTACCTTCCATTACGGCAACACACGAATTGGTAGTTCCTAAGTCGATTCCAATTATTTTACCCATTTTTAATATCCTTTCTTTTAAATTAAATTCTTATTTCACTGCCGCTGCTTGTCAATACATGTGCCATTGCATTTTAATGGTTTTTAAAACTCATTTTTATGACGTAATTTATAGTTCTTTTTAAAATTTATGACAGCCTTGCTTTAAATAATGACATTAAGGCAGGAATATTGAATATTCGTAATTTCAATTATTAATTAAGCCTTTACAAAACTAGATGGTTTTGAATTAAAAATTTCTTACTTTTGATTCGATTAAGTTTAAAGAATATAATCGAGCGCTATATTTTCTATAAACGAGATGTAGATTAGCTTTAAAATATATTCTTATGGAATTAAGATGATATTATTTCGACTTAGCCATTTGCTAGCCGATAAATTATAGTTCGCATTTACAGTATTAATTAACACACATCAAAACAAATTATGAAGAAAATTGGTTTATTCTTTTGGCCTACCAAGGGAAATGTTGAAAAGGTTGCGAATGCAATCAAAGCGCGATTTGAGGATTCTGAAATTGAAGTAGTAAGTCTTGACAAGATTACTCCTCAGCATCTATTTTGGTTCGATAATCTAATTTTAGGTAGTTCAACAGTTGGTGCAGACCATTGGGAAGATGCCACTGACGACAATAAGTGGTATCAACTTTTTCACCAAATGGAATTAGATAAGGTAGACTTGAATGGCAAAAACATTGCTCTTTATGGACTTGGTGATCAGATAAAATACCCATATAATTTTGTGGATGGCTTAGAAAGAGTTCATTCTGCTTTGATTAATCACAACGTCAATTTCATTGGCGAGTATCCCAATAAAGGTTTTGAGTTTTACGAATCAAAAGCCTTGCACGACGGTTATTTTAGAGGTTTAGCGATTGACTTAGATAATGAAGAAAATCACATGAACGAAAGAATTGACGAATGGATTGGCATGATTAAACCACTCCTTAAATAAAAAAACAAGGCTGATTAAATTCTATAAACTGTTCATTTTCTTCTAGTTGAAAAGAGGAGGTGAACAGTTTTTTTTATTCATTCAAAAAAAATCATTTTTAATGAAGTTTTCCAATATTGCTTAAATTGCTTCTTCTGTTAATGGGCGAATTGTTGATTATTCTATTTAATTTTTCAACAAGTTGAAGAATTAAATCACTATTGTCCGTTAAAAATTATATTTAGTCCATTTCGGCAATTTAGTAGTTTTTTTATCGGACAACACTGGAATTAAATAGTAAATTTTTGAATAGAATGAAGAATTCAATAGTTTTTCATAGTAAAATAAAAGCTTGCACGCTTGCTAATTATTAAACGCCTTACTCCTACTCAATTAGAATGTTTAACTTGTAATAATTGCATAGCCAACAAGATGTAGAATTTATTACTACACTATTAAAGAAATTATAATCATAAATTTCAATCTATCAAATAAATAGTGTATTGATTTATTTAGGTTTATAAAAAATCCGTTAACTTAAAAACTGTACTTTTGCAGCGATTAGAAAAAGAATCCGAATTTTATGAGAAATATATTAGCGATAGTGGGGCGACCCAATGTTGGTAAGTCCACCTTATTCAATCGATTGGTTGAAGAAAGGCTTGCCATTGTAGAAGAGACAAGCGGAGTAACTCGCGACCGCCATTATGGAACGTCCAATTGGAATGGGAAAGAATTTTCGGTAATAGATACTGGAGGTTATGTTATTGGAAGTGAGGACATATTTGAAGAAGAGATCCGAAAGCAAGTAAATTTAGCGATAGAAGAAGCCGATAGTATTTTATTTTTGGTTGATGTGCAAGACGGAGTTCATCCTAATGATGAGGAAGTTGCAAATTTATTACGTCGGCAAAAGAAGCCGGTTTTTTTAGTAGCCAATAAGGTTGATAATCTACACAAATCCTACGAGTCGAGTGATTTCTACAGTTTAGGATTGGGAGAAGTGTATGCTGTATCAGCAGTAAATGGCAGTGGTACAGGCGATTTACTTGATGAAGTGGTTAAAGGTTTTTCGGAAACTTATGAAAGCATGTATCCCGAAGACATTCCAAAAATAGCAGTGGTAGGGCGACCAAATGTTGGTAAATCGTCTTTAATCAATTCCCTATTAGGTGAAGAACGAAATATCGTTACCGATATAGCAGGTACCACCCGCGATTCGTTATTTACACGTTATCAGTCATTTGGATTTGATTTCTTACTAGTAGACACAGCTGGTATTAGAAAGAAAAACAAAGTAACCGAAAATATTGAGTTTTATTCTACCCTCCGGTCAATTCGGTCAATCGAAAGCGCCGACGTTGTTCTCCTATTGATTGACGCCCAAATTGGTTTTGAATCACAAGATTTATCAATTTTTCAAATTGCAGAAAAAAATCATAAAGGGATAGTAATTGTAGTGAACAAATGGGATTTAGTAGAAAAAGACCATAATTCGACCAAAAAATACGAGGAACTAATAAGAGAAAAAATTGCTCCTTTTGTAGATATTCCAATCCTATTCACCTCTGTGGTCACCAAACAACGTTTGTTGAAAGCCTTAGATTTAGCTAATGAAGTTTACAAACGCCGTTCAACAAAAATCCCTACCAATAAGTTAAACACTATATTACTTGAGGAAATTGAACATTTTCCACCTCCATCCTACAAAGGTAAGTATATCAAAATCAAATATATTACTCAATTGCCTTTAGCCTATCCCGCTTTTGTATTTTTCTGTAATCTTCCTCAATACATCAAGCCGCCCTATATGCGTTTTCTCGAAAACAAGATGAGAAGCTATTTTGATCTTTCGGGAGTTCCTATCGAAATATATTTCAGACCGAAATAAAAAATGAGCGCAAGAGTCGACAAATGGTTGTGGTCGGTGAGAATTTTCAAAACGCGCTCATTAGCCACCGAAGCTTGTAAAAGTGGAAAAGTTAGCATGGATGGAATAGCCATAAAAGCCTCCAAGGAACTTAAAGTTGGAGATATTGTGATGGTGCGTAAGGAAATGTTGAATCTTCAATTGAAAGTATTAGCCCTAAGTGAAAAACGTATGGGTGCGAATTTGGTAGATCAATTTATGACTGATTTAACACCAGCGGAAGAATACGAAAGAGTGAGATTAATCCGAGATAATGGCTTTGAGGTTCGCTCAAGAGGTATTGGGCGCCCAACAAAAAAAGACCGCAGAACGATTGATTTTTTAAAAGATTTGAACTAATTATTTAATACAAAGAGAATGAAAAGCTGGATCGGAATTTTAAGTCTACTATTTATTTTAACCAATTGCACCAATGCTCAAAAAGTAAACTGCAAAAAAAATATTTTGGTGGTTCACTACAATGTCGAAAATTTATTCGACACCATTGACGATCCTCATAAAAACGATAATATGTTTTTGCCCTCGAGTAAAAAGTCATGGACATCCGAGCGTTATTGGGTTAAACAAGAACATCTAGCCAATGTTTTGCATAAGATTGACCCCAAAAAGTTGCCCGATTTAGTAAGTTTAGTTGAAATTGAAAACTTATTGGTATTGCAAGATTTGGTCAAACAAAAGGAAATTGCCAAAGCCAATTATAAAATTGTGCATCGCGAAAGTCCTGACGAAAGAGGCATCGATTGTGCCTTACTTTACAATCCAAAGAGCTTTAAATTAATTAGTAGTCAATTTATTCGCGTTTCAATGGCTGACAATAAGAATTTTAAAACCCGCGATATACTTTATGCAAAGGGGCTTAGTCTAGCTAAAGATACACTACACGTTTTTGTAAATCATTGGCCATCGCGATTGGGTGGAATGGAGAAATCAGAACCTAAAAGAATGTTAGCTGCTCAAATTTTAAGAAACACCATCGATTCAATTTTAAGCGTTAGTCCAAATGCTAAGTTATTGATTTTAGGAGATTTCAATGATGAAACTGACAATAAAAGCATTACAGAAATTTTAGGAGCAAAGGATCAAATTGGCATAAACAACAGCCTGTTTAATATGGCTGCCAAACAAGATAAGCAATCGATCGGAACCTATTATTATCATGGGGACAAGGAATGGAATATGATTGATCAAATGATTGTTTCGAGTACGTTTTATGCCAATAAAGGATTGCAAATTAAGTCGCAGGAAATAAATATTTTCAATCCAGATTGGTTATTATTAACCGAAAAAGATGGTAATAAAACCCCAAACAAAACCTTTGGAAAAGATTATTACGGAGGTTATAGCGATCACCTACCCTTCTTTCAATACCTATATTATCAGTGTAAAGAATAGCATTAAGGACGCCTAAAAATTAGAAAATTCAAGATGAATCGAATCTTATTTATCAGTTTACTGTTGTTTATCTTCGGGAGCAGTTTTGCACAAGATGAAAAATCAACCTACAAAAAATTTGATAAAAGCCTTAAACTTATTGAAACGCAATACGCCGACAGTGTAAATACGGAAGCATTGGTCATCAAAGCCATTGAAGCGATGGTGAAAGAATTGGATCCTCATTCTAAATATTTAACTGCTAAATCTTTAGCAGAAAATAACGAATCTTTGAATGGAAGTTTTAGCGGAGTTGGCATCCAATATCAAATAATCCGCGATACTTTAATGGTACTCAGTACTGTGCCTGATGGTCCTGCTTATGCTGTTGGGCTAAGTCCAGGTGATAAAATTATTGCTATAGATAATGACACACTCAATGGAGAAAAGCTAAATAATACTAAAGTTAAGGATAAGTTGAGGGGAGAAAATGGATCGAAAGTAATTTTAAAAGTTATAAAATACGAGGATAAAACGATTAAAAACTACGAACTAACCAGAGGTCCTATTCCAATCAACACGATCAATACCAGCTATTTAATCAATAAGAATACTGGCTATATGCGCATTGCTAGTTTTAGCAGAACCACCGAATCTGAATTTCAATTTGCGGTTATGAAATTACAACTCCAAGGTATGCAGCATTTGATAATTGATTTGCGTGGCAATCCTGGTGGTTTGATGGTTGCGGCCATTAATTTAGCAGATAACTTTCTTGAGAAAGGGAAATTAATAGTTTATACTCAGGGAGCACATTCTCCACGCACTGAGTACAAAGCCAATGACAATGGCACTTTGGAGCAAGGTAAATTGATAATATTAATGGATGAAAATTCAGCTTCGGCATCCGAAATATTGGCGGGTGCTATTCAAGATTGGGATCGAGGCTTAATCATGGGGCGACGTTCTTATGGCAAAGGTTTGGTAGGCCGAAATTTTACCTTGACCGATGGTTCTGCCTTGCGATTGACCACTGGACGGTATTATACGCCCTCCAATCGATGCATTCAAAAGACTTACGACTTAGGAAAATCCAACGTTTATAATCAGGATTTGAAGAAACGTTACGAAAGCGGCGAATTATATTCAGCAGATAGCGTGCATTTTAATGATTCGCTAAAATATTATACTGCTGCAAAGCGATTGGTGTATGGTGGTGGCGGCATTATGCCCGATATTTTTGTTCCCATTGACACCATGTATAATTCAACCTTTTTCAAACAAATCAATCAGTATGGACTCCTTAATTATTACGCTGGCTTGTACTTTGAAAAAAATCTGAAGCAGCTGCGCAAAAAATATCCAGATTTCAATGCTTTTAATAAATCCTATGAAATGACTGAGGATGAATGGAATAGTCTAAGTGAATTAGCTTTTAGCATGCATAAAATTAAAGGCAGTGCTGAGGATATTGCTAAGTCGAAAGACTTTATCAAACTTCAATTTAAGGCATTTTTAGCAAGAGATTTGTTCGACGATGGCGATTATCATCAAGTATTGAACACTTTGGATACCATGGTTATTACTGCCGAAAAACTCATCAAAACCGATAAAGCTTTTATTGCTAATCAGGTACAACGCTAGCGGCTGAAGGATTCCATTGGAAACTTAGCATGGTAATATCATCAAATTGCATGGCTTGACCACGAAATTCCTCCAAAGCTTCAAAAACCATTTGATTGAGCTCGGCAGGCGATTGACTCAGTGCCTTGCGAAAAACCTCTATCATTCTGCTTTCGCCAAATTCTTCATCATCAATATTCTGCGCTTCGCTAACGCCGTCAGTGTACATAAAAATGGTATCGCCTGCTACTAAATCCACTTGTTTCAAATTATAAGGAAGCTCGTCCATGATACCCATGGCCATATTATGAGTAGTTTCAAGGAGTCCAATCTCCTTAGGATTGATTTTAAATGGAGCATTGTGACCGCCGTTTGAAAAGGAAAATCTACCCGTTTGCACATTTAAAGTTCCAAAAAAAATGGTGGTAAACATCGATTCCTTATTGTCGGTAACCAAATAATTATTGGCCAATCGGAGCACTTCATTAGCTTGAAGGGCTTGCGCAGCAAAAATATTGATGGCGGTATGACTCATTAGCATAAAGGACGAAGCGGGAATTCCCTTTCCAGAAACATCTGCTATTACAAAGCCAATTGTTTGGTTATCGATTTTAAAAACATCATAAAAATCACCTCCAACATGTTTGGCTGGTTTCATAAAACTACCGATTTGCACCGCGTTAAAATGCTGAAAAACACCATTGATACGCGGTAAAAGCGAAAATTGGATTTGAGCTGCGGCGATGAGTTCGTTCTCAATTAGCGTAAGCCGATTTAATTCTTCTTGCTGACTTTTCAGAAAAGCTATTCTCTCTTGTGTTTTTGCAATGGTTGCTTCTAAATCATTGAAATCAATTGGTTTGTTTATAAAATCAAAAGCGCCTCTATTCATGGCCAAACGGATGTTTTTCATATCGCCATAAGCACTGATAATGACAACTTTAAGCAATGGTTTATTGAGTTTGGTAACCTCAGTTAAAAAACTTAATCCATCCATAATTGGCATATTAATATCAGCCAACACCATTTCGATAGCAGGATGTTGCTTTAACAATTCTATTCCTTCCATGCCATTGCTGGCATGATAAAACAATAATTCCTGATTTCGTATTTCTTTCCTAAACTTTTGACTCAGTAGATCTTGCATATCTATTTCGTCATCGACACTAAGAATTGTAAATGGCATAAATTTTATTTTAAAGTATTAGGAATGCTTATAATAAAACGGGTGAATTGGTTAACTTCACTTTCTACCTGCACTTGTCCCTGATGCATTTTGGTGACAATATCATAGGTCATGGTTAGGCCTAAGCCCGTACCTTTTCCGGTGGGTTTTGTAGTAAAAAATGGATTAAAAATTTTTTGCAGCACTTCATGACTCATTCCCTTTCCGTTATCCTCGATTGAAATGCTAAAATAATCATTATCAGCTTCTTTAGTCGAAATTTTTATTTGCGGTTTGAAAGCGTTTGGCATTGAGGTTTGCATTTTCTCTTTGAGGGCATAACAGGCATTATTTACAATATTTATAAACACTCTTCCTAGGTCTTGATGGATGACCGATTTCATTTGAATCCTTGGATCTAAATCAAAAATTAAGTCGAAGGAAACGTCATGATGCTCACCTCTAAATCCTTGATAAGCTAATTTGGAAGAATCAGATACTAGCAAATTCAAATCTGTAAGTTCGTATTGGTGAGCAGTTCCACTCGAAGCCGATAACATTCTACTAATAATTTGTGAAGCGCGATTACCATGTTTATTGACTTTGTCATTATTATCGGCAATCAATTGTAGCACTTCTAGTAAATTAGTTTTTAGCTCGCCTTCTGGTATTTGAATCTGCTTCAGCGTTTCCTCTATTTCCTGCAATAGGTCGTGAATAAGCGATGAAAAATTGTTTACAAAATTGAGCGGGTTTCGTATTTCATGGGCAATGCCAGCAGTTAATTGACCTAAGGAAGCCATTCGCTCCGATTCGATTAGCTGATTTTGAGTTTCTTTCAATCTCTGAATTGCCATGGCAAGTTCTTCTTTTTGCTGCTCAAGCATTTGGTTCTGATTAGACAAACGACTGTTCAATTTTTTGTTCAGCAAAAAGCCGCGCAAAAGCACTAGGAAGCTAATAATAATAATGGCAAATATTATCAGCAAATATTTTCTATTTTGTAGGAATCGTTGGTTTCGTTCTTCTGCCAAGGTTTTTTCTTGATTAAGTCGATCCATTTCGGCTTTATTAATGACCTCTTTGGTTTTGTTTTCCGTAATGATTGATTGTGCTACGGCCTTTTGGTTTTTGGTTTCGAGCAATTCATTTTGGAAGATAAGCTGTTCAATTTGCCGTGCTTCTTGTAAGTCATTATTAATTTGCTGAAGTTTAAGTTTCTCATTTTCAGAGCGAAATAGTTCAATAGATTGTAATTGCTGCTTACGTGAAATTCGGTCTTTTTCCAATTCCAATTTCGAGCGTTGCTTTTCGGCATTTTGTAATTGGAATTGCTTTTCGCGTTGGTTTATATTTTTTAGGGTACTAACATTTTGTTTTACAAGCGATTTGTCTGATTCTATCAATTGGCGTTGAAGTGCATATAATCTTTTTTGGTATTTTAATGCCAACTTTACGCTATCAATTGATTCATAAAAAATGGATAAAGTATTGATTAACAATAATTGGTCATTAATATCTTCAAACTTGTCAACCTTAAGAGTCAAGCTGTCTATGCGTTTCAAAGCATCTGCATTGTCATTTTGAAAATAAGGAATTAAGACCCAAAGGTTGAGGGATTTAGCATAATAATGTGGATATTGGTAAAGCGTTTTGGAACGAAATAAATCAAGTAGCAATAGGTTAGCATGGCTATAGGATTTGAGATTAAGTGAAGCTTCGGCTTGGTGATAATGGATAACCATTTTGAGTGAGTCATTTTGGAGGCTTCGCTTATCAATTAAATCATACATTTCCAATGCTTTATCAAATTTATTAAGTTTCATATACCAAGAACCTAAGCGGTAATACACTTTTGCTAAATCATTATGTTTGTGCTGTACTTTCAATTTTGGGATAAGGGTTTGTGCTACCTGTATGGCTTTAGGATAATCGCTCATTGCTGCGTAACAATTTGAAATATAGCGAATAGCAAACATTTCTTCCGCAATATTTTGATATTGAATGGCAAAAGCTTTTAATTCTTCAAAGTATAATTGCGCAGATGAATACTTTTTCTCTGAAAACTCGCAAAATCCTAGGCTATGTTTTAAAGGAATTCGATAAGTAATTTGAGTTGTAAAATCCAGCAATGAATCGGCTTGATAGTAATAAAAGAGCGCTTTGGAATAAATGGCATTAATTTCAAATAATTTTCCGATTTCGTAGAGTGGTTCGATACTTTCGTTATGAAACGTCTTATTGTTAAAAAAGGAAAAGGCTTCCCAATAATTTTGGTAAGCATCATCATATTTTTCGATCCATTTCATCACTTTTGCACGGTTTAATTTGCAGATCGAAACCACATATTCATCCTGTGAGGCAGCAAGTTTCAAAGCCTCTGCAGAAGTATTCAGTGCGCGCGTTGTATCCCCTTGAAGGATTGATTTTTGACTAATTTCTATGAGTTGTTGAATATTTTTAGGGATAGCTGAGTTCTGCGCTTTGAGCTGGAAGCTAGCCAAAAGCAACCATCCAAGTAGCACAAAAACCAACTTTAATTTTATTGACATACTAGAAATTTTGATTAGAGAATAATTGCTGACCGAGGCAATTACTAAATTGCTACTAAAATAGTATTTAATTGCAAATCTCTGTCAAAAATAATTGGAAATCTCTTAGCTTGACTGATAATTTACAATCAGTGATTTGAAAAGATTACCTCTCTCTTCAAAGTTTTTGAAACTATCGTAGCTAGCTGCCGCTGGCGAAAGCAAGCAAATATTACCACTAGCGGTGTATTGCAAAGCAAGTGAAATAATCGCGTCAAAACGAGGAACGCTTATAATAAGTCCCTTGTAATTAGCTTTTTGCAAATAATTACTAAGCCGCTCTCCTACTTTACCAATCATCAATAAATTAATTGGTTTATGAGACAGAAGATAGTCAATTAGGAGTTGATAGTCTATTCCCCGATCAAATCCACCTAAAACCAAGGTCTCAACTGCATTTAAACTTTCTAAGGCTTTGATGGTTGCTTGCGGTATAGTGGCAATTGAATCGTTATAGAATTTGACTCCTTGAATTTCTCCTGCAAATTCAAGTCGGTGAGGTAATCCTTTAAAACTCATTGCGCGATTCCACGCTGGTGCAAATGGTAAATTCATAAACTGACAAACTGCCAATGAAGCCATTAAATTCAGCAGATTATGACTGCCAATCAGGGGAAATTTATCAAGCTGAATAGCGCCTAATAATTGTTTATTATAAAACGCCAGTCCTTGCTTATTAATCTGAAAATTAGCAACTTCACTATCACCATAGGCGTTTGCGTGAGATACAATTTTTTGCCTTTTCAGATCCTGCATCAATTGCGTTTCATCGGCACAGTAAACAAAGCAATCCTCGGCTTTCTGATATTTACAAATATTCCATTTCGACTGACGGTAATCGTCATAACTATTGTAATGATCGAGGTGTTCTTGATGAAGGTTAAGCAAAACAGCAATTTTGGGGCTATGTTTCACAAATTCAAGCTGATGACTCGATAATTCATATACAAAAAGCGTATCCTCAGTACTAACTTCTATTTTATCGAGTGCTGGAATTCCAATGTTTCCAAGCAAGATTACCGAATCGTAAAAAGCTTGCAAAAGATGATAAATTAAGGTAGATGTTGTGCTTTTACCTTTGGTACCAGTGATGCCAATGCAGCGGTCGGAAAATAGATAAAAGAAAAGATCGGTTTGAGAACTAACTTCTTGATTAGCAGGAATTACATAATCCTTAAAGCTCACACCAGGACTTTTGAAAATCAATTCATAGCTAGCAATTTCATCTAGGTAATTTGAGCCTATAATCAATTTCAAATTTGCATCTTGCAAAAGGACGGTTTCGGTGGCGATTTGAGGATTGCTATCGGCAATAGCAAGAGGCATCAGGGGAAAATATTGACGCAGGAATTGATAGGTAGAACGGCCCTCGCGACCAAAACCAATAATAAGCAACTCACGCCCAGCGATGTAATTTTCCAATTGCGCTTGAATGTAATTCTTCATCGGGTTGCAAGTTTTGCTTGAATTAACTGCAGATACCTTTCTTCGACAAAATGTTCGGTCTCGATGCGATTTAACAACTGCTCGTGATTGAGTGATGAACAGCTTTTTGGACCAAGCTTTTCGTTGAAATATTTTAATAAAACAGGCAATTCCTGATAGCGTGGAATTGATAAGCAGAGTGCTGCAATTACTTCCGAAACAGTTCCAACACATTCAAAAGGTTTGACGGCTGATAAACCAGTAAGTTCGTCAAAATACAATTTTAATTCCTTATTATCCAATAGATTAGATCCAAATATCGAAATTAAAACTTCCACTTCGACAAAGGGAGATAAGATAATAAAAGTGAATAAACATTTTGGACAATGACCGCACCAAATATTGGTTTTACTACCCACATTGCAGCTTTTGAACTCACTAAAATACTGAGGGTTTTTAGCAAAAATGGAAGCAATTTGAAATTCGCTTAGCGGTCGCAAAAGCGAGAAATACTGAATATCCGGCGTAATATAATGTTGTACATAATTTCTAAAATCGCGTTCAAACTCTAAAGACTTAGAATACTGATGATTGACCATTGTACCCACAACGGTACTCTCGTTAGCACTAGATTCATTGGACAGAGCCAAGTATTTTTTGCCAGAAATTGCCGCTGCAAGCACTGCCGAAAAAGCCAGAAGCGCCGAAAATGGAGTATGCCCGTTTAGAAAACCATCGGCATTAAGTTTAAGCAGTGCCGAATCAATTGAACGATTAATGATGAGTGTTTTATTTTCAAAGCCAGCAATATTTGCGGTAGCCACACTTGCACCTCTTGGGTTCATGATTAGCGCTAAATTATTTCCATAACTCTTTAGTATTTCAAGACTTACCACACTATCCTTTCCACCTCCAACCGGAATAATGGCTGAATCATCAAGCGGTAGCGAAAATGCTTGAAGACTCGGTGAATTTGAATTGGAATGAATATTCAAGAAGTCTTCATAATTTGTTTCAATATGATTGAGATAAAAAAACTCTCCCAATCCATGAAAATATAGCTTTTTCCAAAAGTTAATCTGAGTTGAATCGAGTTGATAGGGTTTAATGATAATTTCTTTTGTACAAATTGATTTCCAATAACTTATCAATTCAACCATTCCAATATGGAACACAAAATTCGACAGTTGGCTTTCAGAAAGTCGATTAAAGTCGATAAAATCTTGGGCAGGAATATTCATCGTAGGTCGAAATTCAACAAAAGAATCTATTGAGAAATAGAATTGGATGTGCAATCCCTCTTCGTTGATAGAAAAATCAAAGGATTCGTAAGTGAAATGCCGATATTCAGTTCTCAGCGATTGAAAAAAAGTATGGCGATTTTGAATAATCATAGATAAATATTTAAACACAAAAATATTGATTTGACCGTAATTAATTTTAGAATCAGGGATTTGTTTTCAAGAAAATTATTAACTTCGTTTACTAATATTATAGATAAATTATTAGTCTTATTTCTGATTATTAGTTTATAATCAAATACTTACAATTTACGTTTTTTTTACACTATTGTCCGTTAAAAATTATATTTAGTCCATTTCGGTAATTTAGTAGTTTTTTTATCGGACAACACTGTTTTTTTTTATAAAAATACACTTTGAAAATTAATACAGCGATGAGTAGTCTTGATCGATTGATGAAAGTAAAACCAAGTGGTGTTAAATTAGCGAGCACACGCTTGCTACTTTCAGCGCCATTGCTCAACGATTTTTTCTTTGGAAGGAGTGTAATTTTTCTTTTAGATCATGATGCCAAAGGTTCATTTGGGGTGATTGTCAACAAGCCGATGTATATTTCAGCCTCCGAATTTATTGATAATTTTCCTGTCGTTGATTTTCCATTATACACCGGAGGACCTGTCAATGCCGATAGAATTTACGCTTTACATCTTTTTGCTGGGATTATTGAAGGAAGTGTACCCATCATTGGCAACCTTGGTTGGGGAGGAAATATGAATCAAATTTTGGATTTAATTGGTAAGGGTTTGATAAATCCACAAAACACAAAATTTTTTATGGGATATTCTGGCTGGAGTAAAGACCAACTTAAAACAGAAATAAAACAAGAATCATGGATTATAACGAAAATTAGGTCTACCCAAGAATTAATCGGACCATGTGACGAAAGTTTTTGGAAAGAAATGGTGCTTAGTTTTGGATCGAAATATAGTAATTGGTTAAATTTTCCGGCCAATCCTTCAGACAATTAAGATTTGAGCATATTTGGTTTCCCTCACAATCCTACAAATCCTCCTCCTCAAAACTTTGCCTCGGTCCTAAAGGATGATTTTGAGGAGGAGGATTTATATATCAATCTTTCATAAATTTTGAATCACAAAATCATATTCCTCTTTTCCTCCTTTCAGGGCGGGGAAAAGAAAAGAGGACGGTGATTTTGAGGAGGGGGATTGATTTCTCACTCCCTAACAAACTTACCGCTGCCCAAGACTCCATCTACTCCAACAACCTCAAAGAAATAAACCCCAGATTTATATACTCTTAAATCCAGCTTAATTGCCTTTTCACCTTTGTTTAAAGACTTTTGAAAAACCAATTGCCCCAACGCATTATACAGCTTAAGCTCAGCATTCTGTGGTAAATTTTCAGGTATTTCGATAGTTACAAAGTCAGCTGCTGGATTAGGAAAAACTTTGGCTTCGACAAGCTCAGCCACCGGTTTTTCAAAACCTATTGTTCCGTTGGCATCGGTCTTAAAAAGCCAGGCGGTCATATTGCTGTTGTGAGGAGCGTAATAGCCAACGCCCAGGAAACCGCCATCCTCGCATACCATTAGGTCGTTGAGCTGGCAGCGTGCGGTGGTTGTATTCCTGAAGTTGTAGGTTTTAGTCCAGAGGCTGTCGCCGTTGGTGTTAAGCTTGAGTATGAAAGCACGGTTATCTGACCCGTACTGCCGTAAGGTGCCTGACACAATAATGCTTCCATCCAGCAAAACTTCAACTCCCATTGCCTCATGGAGGGTGATATTTTCAACAGTTCTATACAAAATGAAATCTTTTTCCCATAGTAAAGTTTTTGTATATATATCAACTTTTGAAATGTTTACTCCTGTGTAAAAATTATCTGTGTCATAAAGATAGTAAGAACTGGTGATAGCATATTGTGAATCCTGAATACTTAAACTCAAAGGATATCCAGCCAAGGAATTATACATTACTCGTGTTTTCCACTCGTAATCCCCGTATTTATCAAATTTTACCAATTGAATCGCATTTGTTCCATTCAATCCACTTGGTACAAGATACCCAGAATCTTGAGCAATTTCGATATCAAAAAAAGTGTAATATTCGTTATATGTCCTCCGCCATTCCACATTGCCTATGCTGTCTATTTTTAAAAGGAAGGAACGCATATCACCCGACACACAATTCTTGTTGTAGTTGCCAGTTAGGATATAACCACCGTCTGGAGTTGATTTTATGGAGGTAAGAACAGAATACTGACCAGAGTTTGGCTGTGTAGCAATTAAAGTATCAGGATGTTGTATGATTTTAGTCCAAATTGTATCTAAATTATGTTTATTAATCGCCATTATTCTTGAGAGCGCACTCGTATAAGTGCTATTGGTTATTTGTGGGATAATTATTAGCTGATTATATTTGTTATCAATAGAATTAAATGGAAAATTACCGTACATCCAAGAAGTATCACTGTAAATACTTTTTGAGACAATATTCAATGAATAATTAAATTTACTAATACAGCTTTGGTAATCAGAACCATTATTTGTAACTGTTGCAATGGCATAAAAAAATGAGTCATCCTTACAAATTCCATCAAAATATGAGCTTCCATTCGTGATTTTTAGAGTATCATTATTCATGGGAATAAAGGGAATAAACTGTGATCTGGCTAAAAAAAAGCTTAATATCAGGAAAACTAAAACAAAGAAAACTTTCATAGTCTTAAATATAATAGGAGTTGCCCTTAATAATTAGGGCAACTCCATGTTTTACAATTACTTGTTAATCACTATTTTATCACTATAAACAACAACTCCTGCTGTTTTAA
>DYSI01000037.1 GCA_020718275.1 Draconibacterium orientale | reverse complement strand
GAATTTATCGAATAGGTTTCGGTCATTATTATTTGTGAAAAATTTTGAAGTCATTTAATTAATTTAGTTTACTAACAAGCAATTATAGCTATCATTATTAGTCTATAAAAGTATAATAAAAATGGAACATCAGGAATGCAAGTTTTGATTTTTTCAACAATCAAAATTTGAAATGATTTTTGATATTAAGATAACATGAAATCAATACAATATCCTGTTTATGGCAAATAGAAAAATTTTTGATTCCTTCATCCTTAATATTCACCTCGTGGTCAACGAGTCAATCGTCAATGAGTAAGTTTGTCCATAAATTGTAAATGAACAAATTGTCAATAATAATATGATTATCGTCTGCTTCATAAAATATCCACTAAGTCTGATCATCGGTTATCGCTTTCAGAATTTCAATCATTTCTTTGAGCAGGTCAAGATCCATTTGAAGTCTGAAAGTCGATTTTAAATCGATCGATTCAAAATATTCTCCTTTCATTTCAAAGCTTATATAAAGTTGATTTTCAGCGGGCTTGATATGTATATGCGCTTTATGGCTCGTCTCAAAATGGTGGATTTGCCCCTGAGTTTTTGGGCTTAATTGTTTCATTCTATGCTCACCAATTTCAATCTTTTCTGGAAAAACCAAATGGGCAAAGAATCCGCTAAAAAGAACCGTTAATGTGCGAAGTACATGAAGCTCAGATAGTTCAAACTTCATTTGCCTATAATGACCAATAATATAGTCATCCCCTTGATAATCAGAATATTTCTTTGGAAACAAACCAGATTGAATGAATATCAAAGGATTTACGCGCCTATTGAATCTAAACGACTCAATTTCAGGTATTTCGCTGGTCACTAGGGCTGCAAAATCGTTTTTAAACCGATTGCGATAAAACATGAGTTTGCGGTTTGAGACCAACTGAGTGGATTTGATGGTGAGTAGAATCAAACCCAGAAGGAGAAAAGCGATTGTGAAAAAGGGAATGAAGTATTCCACTCGGCGGTAATAGAGCGCAAAAAGAGCAGCAGCAAAGGCAGCAGCAATTATGCCTAAACCAATAAAAATAACTTTATGCTTTTTACCTTCCTTGCGAAGGGCATAATGTACCTTCGCATATTGATACATTAAATTTGTGGCTGACAATGTTTTAGTATTACTTATTTCCATTTTTATTTTGTCTTCTACGTCTCCAGAAAATGATTATGGCAACGAAAATGAGTACGAATGGCCAAATATTAATGAGGTAAATAAAAACCCAAATTAAGTTATCCCAACCATTTTTGAATCCCCTACTCAACTTATTTCCAAAGCGATTATGTTCGCTGATGATTTTATAAAATTCAAAATCAATTGTACTGAAGCTCGATTGGTTTTGTAAATACTTCATGCGGCCTTCTATGGATTCGATATCGGCGCGTAAGGTGCCAATTTCGCGCTCAATCTCAAGTATTTCAGTAACTTTAGTTGCTTTTTGAAGCAATTCAAGATAACGAGCTTCCAATTCTTTCTTGGTTTTCAATCGGGCTTCAATGTCCAAAAATTCTTCAGTAATGTCTTTAATATCAATTTGTTTACGGTCGAAATGATCAACCCCTTTAGTAGCCTCGGCCAAGAAACTATCGAAAACTGCTGTGGGGATGCGAATGCTAAGGTTGGTAGTCAGGCGTGAAGTGGATTTACGGTCGTTTTCATAAGAAACATAGCCTTTATTTTTCTTAGTAAGCTCCAAAATACGATTTCTAGTTATAGTTCGGTCCTCCGTTTCAAATTCAATTTGTCCGGTTTTGATGAGCATCCGCTCAATCTCTACAGGAGCTTGCGATCCATCTGTCATGTCAGCACTCATTTCCAAACTTTCGGTTACGGGAATTTCATCTGCCGAAGAATAAGTTGGAGAACTTTTCTGGCAAGCAGTGCCAACAATTAGTACTAATGCGAGTAAAACTAAAGTTAAAACTTTCATATTGTGAATGTTTGATGTAATAATAAAAACTTATAAACGTAAAATGCTGACTTTAATTATATCAACAAATCGATGAGTCGGTATACGAAAAAACAAATGAAGTTACTTCCGAAGGAAATTGCTTCGCTAATAATGCAAGGTCATTAGATTGCTGAGCTGCGCTCGCAATGACGCATGGGCTCACCATTTTTCTCTTTTCAAGAACGTTAAGCCAGTCATTACGAGCGCAGCGAAGCAATCCTTCCACTTTCGCAGCCGTGAGCGAGCGTAGCAAATACGGATAATAGTCGACAGACCAAGTGTCCGCCGAACTGAATTTTAATCAAAAAAAAACATAGTGAAATTAGTCGGTTGTGAGTTTTCGTTTGTTCTGGACTCTCGATGTTCACCGATGAGTTAAAGTTTAAAGTTCTTTCAACCAATCTTTTAATTCCATTTGTCAAGTTTGACACTCACCTCTGACCGATAGTTTCTGCCCACTTCGCTTTTTATCATTTTACTTTTTATCTACGGTCTGGCTTTTATGTTTGTGAAGAATCAGTGAGTTAGAGATAAAGGAATGCATTAACCCACTGGATTGGAACCCCTCAGTCAATTGATATTCAAACCGCTGTTAAGACTTGAATCCATTTTATTTATTGGGGATCTTACTCATGGCATGTTCGGTGATTGCCGCGATGCTAAGCGAAGGATTTACCCCAGGATTGGAGGATATCATGGAGCCATCACAAACCAGTAGATTCTCATAACCAAAAACGTGATTATCGGCATCAATAACGCCTTCATACTGCGTTTTTCCCATCACTGCCCCACCCAAAATATGTGCAGTTGAGGGCATATTGAGGATGGTTTCGGTGAGAAAAACCATTGGCTTTGCATGATTTAACTTACTGTATTCTTCAGCTAGTTCGTAAGCTAATGGAATTTGAGCTACGGGCTTTTTCCCCGAACTGACACTTGATTTCAGCCGAAACCAGCCTTTTTTAAATTGCAGGGTGGTATCTATTTGTTGCATAAAAAGCAAAACAACCGACTGCTTTGCAAAATCCTTCACCCAGGCGGTTTTGATATATTGCCAAGGCGAAAAAAGATATTTTCCAAACATATTTATCAATCTAGTTATTAGGTTGTTACCAACAACATTTGGTAAAACCCCAATTCTCCAAAAGCCAGACCTCTCGCCATATCGCACTACTTCCAAATGGGTTTTATCGTCGACATCAAGTATAGATCCAATGGCGATACCCTTGCTTAAATCGATATCTGCTTGATTGCTAACACTGAAAATAAGCGCTTCATTATTGGTAAGTACATTTTTTCCTAACTGATCACTCAAGTTTGGAAGGCTTGTCTTTTTAAGTTTTAGCAGTAAACCTAGTGTACCCAAAACGCCTCCGGCAAGAATTACATGTTTAGCAATTACCTTCGACTTGGTTTTAAACAATTTTGTACTATTCTGATAATAAACCTCATAGCCTAATGAAGCTTGACTATTTCCGATAGGTTTCAAGTCCACCACCTCTTGCTCAGCGATAATTTTAGCACCAAGATTTTGGGCAAGATATAGATAATTCTTATCGAGGGTATTTTTTGCATTATGACGGCAACCGGTCATGCAAGCGCCGCAATGAATACAGCCAACGCGACTAGGCCCTTTTCCATCAAAATAGGGATCACTAACTTCCACCTCAGGCTCACCAAAGAAAATGGCCACTTGCGTTGGTTGAAAAGCTGCTTTCTGATTTCGTTTTTCGGCTAATTGCTGAAGCAGTACATCCCCTGTTTCGAGTTTAGGATTATAGGATGCCCCCAGCATTCGAAGAGCAGTATCGTAATGCGTTGCCAAAAGACTTTCCCAATCATTTAGTCCAGCCCAAGTACCATTTTTGTAAAAATTAGATTTAGGTTTTGGAAGTGTATTCCCATAAACGAGCGAACCTCCTCCAACTCCTGCCCCACTCAAAATGGCAATATGACGATAAAAAGTCATTTTCATAATTCCATAAAAACCAATTGACGGAAGCCAAATCCATTTTTTAAGATTCCAATTGGTTTTAGGAAAATCCTCCGCCTGATACCACTTGCCTTTTTCAATTACCAATACTTTATAGCCCTTTTCACTCAAACGTAATGCTGCTACTGAACCTCCAAAACCACTTCCAACAATTACATAATCATAGGTAAATATTTCCATAAATGCTTCAATTTAAGGTGATTAAAACAAAATACTTATTACCGCTATATCCAAAGTTTATTTGGCTTGGTCTTATCGTTGGTCGCATGAGTTAGCAGAAAGCTCATAAAAAATGCATAGAAAACTACCCCAGCTTGATGAGTAAAGATAGACTCAAAAAGCATATTTGTGATAAAAATTATTAAAAATCCGTGGATTAAAAATTGATTTTTAG
This sequence comes from Draconibacterium orientale, assembly GCA_020718275.1. Lineage (GTDB taxonomy): Bacteria > Bacteroidota > Bacteroidia > Bacteroidales > UBA1556 > UBA6267. The sequence continues at coordinate 16,081 of DYSI01000037.1, read as the reverse complement.
AATTGTGAAATAAAGGTAATAGCAACATCACAAGGAGCGCAGACAAGCCAATTATTCCTTGACCCACAGTGGTTTCTAGAAACTGATTGTGGGAATTCATTTTTTTATCGAGTGGCATTTTATAATTTTTGGCAGCATATACTTTACAAAGTTGATCGGTATTATCCCCCAAACCAACGCCAAAAATTGGATGCTCCGCTATGACAATCGAGCTAGCATGCCAGGTTAGCAATCGCAATGCAGTTGATTCTTCAACGGCTACGGGATGCTCAAAAACTTGCTGATAATTATTCACCGCTTTGAACAAATTCGAAAAACGTCCTGAACTCATAATAATTACCACAAAAATTAGCAATACAACTGGTAATACAATGAATGTTAGCCGTTTGTAATAGCGAATCATAAAGCGAAACATCATAAATAAAAGAAGTAAAAAGACACTAATTAATCCTGCTTTGGAACCGCTAAAATAAATCCCCGCAAAGGATATTAAGATAGAGAATACTGCAATCCAATTTAATTTTCGTGAATTAATAATTAGCCAAACACTAAACAAAACACTGCTATTGAAGTAAATAGCCAGATAACTTGGGTGCATCAGTACCGAAAACGTTGTGTAATAGTTAATAGTACCTTGGGTAAAAAAAATAAAAATACTTTTGGCAATCATCGCAAAGCCTACAGCCAAACTTACCGCCACAAAGCTTTGTATTACAAAATAAATATCAAGCTGATTGCTAGGCCTTTCGAAGGCAAAAAGAAATGGTAAAACTAGAAAAGTGAATTGTAATTGCAATAAAAAGAAGGCTTGAGGCGTATTTTGAGTATAGGAAAATGAAATTACTAAAACCAAGAAATAAAGCAATGGCAAGAAGACAAGCTTAGGAATTGATTGCCAGGGCTGTACGCCTTGTTTTATAAGACCAATCACGGCAACCAAAACAAAAAATGCAATACCGTGAACAGCATAAGGCAAGCCTAAGTACATGCCTAAGAAATACAATAAATAAGACAAGACCTTAAGATTCCTAAAAATCAAAAATGATTTGATCATAAACTTATGATTTGAAATGGCAAAGCTAAAATAAAAAACGAATTTATAGCTTTAGTAGATAAGTCCTTTATTTGAGGTGCTATAAAAAATCTTTGTAAGCTTTGTGAATCTTTGTGCACCACTTCGACAGGCTCAGTGCAGCGCTTAGTGTAACAACTATGCCACAAAACACACAAAGAAAATCACGAAACACACAATGCGATGCATGGAGCTTGCCGACACAGAGCCAGCCGAAGTGTCGAAATGGAAAATGCAAATATTAAATGAAAACGAGCTTTCAAAAATAACTTTCACTTAACAAACTTAAGAATGGAACAAAAAAAGTTATCAATTAAATTCATAGCCCCTCAAATAAAGAATTAACCATAAGTCCATTCTTCCTTAGGAAACGGTCAATACCATCTTTAAACACTGCTCGCTGCTTGATAATTAAGCGATTGTGTTCAAAAATACTGATTCGTTGAGCCAGTAAAAATTCTAAGGGGAAAATTTCCCCCGTATAGATTAATCCATTTTGAAGGGAAACAATCCACTCTCTATTAGCCTCTAAATCAGAGACTACCGGAATACATCCATGAGCCATAGCTTCGAGTAATGAAACAGAAGTAGAGTCCGATTTTGGCAGGCTCAGATAAAATTGGGCTTTTTTGTAAATTTCATTTTGCTGGTCTGGTTTAAGGAATCCAACCAAACTAACCACTTGGCTTAAATGAAGCTCTTGAATCAAATTTTCCAACTCATTCCTCAATTCACCATCGTTAGAAATAATCAGTCGAGCCAATGAATCCATTTGGTATATTTCAGCAAAAAGCCTAATAACCAAATCGATACGATAATTAGCAGACAAGGCTCTATTGGAGAAATACAGATGTGAATCTTTATCTGAGTATTCTAAATCAGGCATTTTTTCGATTCCAAAAGTGAACGTTTCTACCTTTACTTTGCTTAGCTGGTGAATTTTTTGAGTCATTACTTCAGAGTCGGAGGTAATCAAATCCGCTTGATTGAGGGTAAATTTAGCTGCCCATAAAAAAGCTTTGTTGCGAAATGGCGTTACCAAAATATCAGTACCCCAAGTCGATTGGATTAAAAAAAACGAATGATGAAAGAACCGCTTGCAAATACTGGCTATCAGACCATAAGCGGTGATATAGTGAGGATTAACAATATCTGGTTTTATGGATTTTAGGATTCGATTCACTTTCAACAATTGTTTGAGCAAATGAATATTTCCGCCACTGGATGCAATTTGCAAATTAAACTGATAAACATTTTGAGGTTTAATCAAGTTTATCATTTCGGGGTGAATGCTGCGAAATGAAATTAAATACAAATCGAAATTAGAAGACAAAGCACGAACCCATTTGAGTAAGTGCACGCTTTCACCATCTCCTATAATCACGTATTTTTTCATCCTTTTTCAGTGATTAGTTGAGTAATAAGTTTATCAAATTTTTGAGTTTGTACCTGTCGATGATGTTGTTGAATAAGAGGAAGGTTATAATTTAAAGTTTGGTGATTTTTCCAAAGCAGAAACACCGCTTCAATTGCTTTTTCAATTTCGTTAATTGATTCAAAACCAGCGATGAAACCCGCATTGCATTCTACAATCAATTGAGCTGCCACATCGGATTGATCCACCATGGCAATAATGGGTTTTAGGCTAGCCAAATACTCAAATATTTTACCTGTATACACTCCTTTATAAGAACTTTGAGGGTGCAAAAGCAAGAGCCCATCCGCTTTTAACATATAGCTGAGCGCCTCCTCATGCAATACTTTATTGGTAACCAAAGTCTGTTGGCGGATAAAATCAGGAATTTGAATAGCGCTACCCACCCCTATCAATTGCAATTGCAATGCAATATTTTCTTGCTTATCCATAAAGTTTTTAAGCGCCTCGAAAAAGTAATGGGGCTTACGAGCACCGTAAAAGGTTCCGATGTATGCCAAAGTAAAAACAGTATTAAACTCTTGTTTTTCAGGAATTTGAAAATCATAACCATTTCTTATTTCCCACAATTTATTTTTTACTGAAGACTGTTGGCTGAGAAATTCATCAAGTATGGGTAAGGAAACACTGCTCACAGCCTCTGCATTTTGCAATACATGCTGCTGAATGCGCTGATAGGTTTTCATTAAGCTTGATGCGATAAAAGGATTCGTCATACTATCTCTGAAATCAGCAATCCAAATAAAATCAGCATTATTTTTCTTTACATTCAAGACTGCCGAATGAGCTGCCGCAGGGGCAAAACTCGAGATAACAACCAAGCCGGCATTCTGATTAATCCTCCACAAAAGTTCCTTTTCCACCTCCTTTTGCCAAGCGGAAAATTCATTTTTAATCCATAAGGCTAAGAATTTATTATAAGCAGCTTTCAATTTATGCTTGACAAAGGAATTTGTTTGACCAAAGCTAGCAGGTTTAAAAATCGACCGATTGGGTAAACGGAGGATTTTATGTCCATTTTCGATGGTTTCAATCCGTTTATCCAGCGAATGATTAAGTGTAATAATCTCTATATCATATAATTGACTATTCAGATACTTGGCAATAGCTTCCATGCGATTGCTTGCCACCGAAATGAACGGAGGAAAATACGTAGTAACTAAAATTACTTTTGTGCGAGGATTCATTCAGTGCTAGATAAAGCATTAAAAATGGTTGAAAGCACTTGTTTTTCGTTGAAATGTTTCTGAATATAGGACGAGCCTTTAAGATTGGGGCCTAGCGTATTCGCTTTAAATTGATTCCAAAGATCTTGGATAATAATCGCAGCAGAATCAGCATCCTTAGCCATCAAACTAGGCTGAAACAATTGATTATAAATAACATAGCGTTTTTCGGCAAGCGATTCAATCACAAAGAAAGAGAGTCCATCATGGATAGGCATTCGCAAACTCAACCAGTTCTTTTTGATGTGAGCCCGCATATCATCCACCCATCCAAGCAGCTTTATATTGGAAGGCAACTCTTGTTCAAAATGATCCATCCCCGCTATATTAAAAACAATTTGTGGGAATTGCATTGCTAATGAAATGATGGTATCAATTCCATAAAAAAATTCACTTCCCTGCTTGATATAGGTTAACACAGAGAAGGTATCCGGCAATTCAGGGTTCACTTCAAAATTAAAGGCGACCGCATTCAAGGGCGCAAAAGAAGCCTTAATATCAATATCCGCTAATTCCTGAACAAACCAAGGCGTATCAGTGAGGTGTGTGACTTTCTGAATATAATCCGCGTTAATAATACCCTTCTGAAAATCAACTTTAGCATTCATCAAATCGCTACCTACCCAATGAAAAACAATTTTTTTGTGTAATTTCAAAGCCCAATCAATGCTCCTACTTCCATGGGTGGCTCCGTTTATGGAGTAAACCACATCGGTAGAGGGCAGATGGTAAGCAAAGCGGATTTTATCCCTATAGTGGTAATAGGTATTTAGATTAACAAATTGATGTGCCGGAAAATGCGCTTGCAACTTCTTTTGAATGTAAGCGCTGAAGTAAGGTAACCCGATTATTAAAACTTTCATAAGCAATTAGTTAAGATATTTTTACAAACCAGTAAACTAAATAGGAATAGTAGATTACCTCGAGCGAACTCAGCAGATAAAAACCTACTTTTATATCTTTAGCAATCAAACCCGCAAATAAAACAGAAACGATGATTAAGCCATTTCCAATTAAGCTACGCAAAAATGCAGCCTTTTGTTTCCCTACAATTAAAGGAATTTGAGAAATAGGAGCAATAATAAAACTTAAGCAAATCCATGGCGATAGAATCTGCGCAAATTCTCCAGCCACCCGCCAATTTTCACCCAAAACAAAAGCAAAAATAGCATCCCCGAAAAACATGGTCAAACTAAATATCGGAATTGAAATAAGCGCAAGATTACGGAGTGTACGTACTACCAATGTTTTAACAGTTCCATTTTGCTTAAATTCCACAGAGGCTTTTTGATAAAAAACTTGACCAATAGCGCTACCAATTACCGAAGCAGGGGCAAAAAGTAGGCGCATAGTTCGCGAATATAAACCCAAAGTTAATTGGCCGAAAAAAGAGGAAATTAGAAATACCACCGTACTTTGCTGAATAATATCACTAAAAGCATGAATTGAATTAATTTTTGGAAAATCCTGATGTTCAATTGCTTGTAGCTTCATTTCCTGCCTATTTATCCAATGCAAATTTTTCCAATCATTACGCACAAAGCGATACAGCAAAGGAACTATAGAAACAACTTGCCCGATAAAAAATGCCAGCATTAAACCCAGCGATTTGAGTTGCGCAAAACCAAAAGCCAAATTAAATCCACTATTCGACACCGTTTGCGAAACACGAGCGTAGGTAACATTTTTGAATCGTTTTTGGCGAATTGACCAATAGTTAAGCGACTGATACCAGCCCGTTATAAATACCGAAACGGGAACAAAGAAAAGATAAGTGCCCAGCTCAGGACTTTGCAAGATTTGCGTAATCTGGGTATTGAAAATCCATACCACTATCAAAGACAAAACACTGATTAACAAGGTAATAAATAATGATAGTGCGAGGATATTGATTGCTTTTTTATGGTCAGCGGGCAGCATGATCGCCATTTCGTAGCGCGCAGTAGCAATAATGGAAAACAAATTAGCCACTGAAATATAAACGGCCAAAACGGCGAAATCGGAGGGGCTGTACATCCGAGCAATTATTGGCTCAATTAAAAAAGGAATGGCTTGAGCAACAACATTTCCCGAAAAAATAGTGAAAGTATTTTTTACGAATTCGGAATTTTTTAGACTCTTAATTCCCAGTATTTTAGCGCGTAACCCATTCATCATAGAAAGATTGAAGTGTGGGATTTTCAGTTAAAAAGCCTTGGTCTTTATCGCGTGTATCGCCCACCACTACCGCCGGGTTTCCTTGCAGGATGGCAAAATCAGGAAATTCACCTTGTACATAACTATAAGCGGCTACAATTGAACCTTTTCCAATTTTGGTATTGGGCATAATCAGCGAATGAGGTCCTACAAAAGTGAATGCACCAATATTCACCGGCCCTTTAATATAAGCAATATCAGCCGCCATTTCATCATAATGCCGACCATAAAGGCGGATAGCATGGTGGCTCGAATGGGTTGTAATACTCACAAAATTAGTAATTTGCACTCCTTCACCAATATGCAAGCCATTGCTAGCTTCTAGAAAATTGTGATGTCCAATAAAAACCAGATCTTCGATTTCAAGCATTTCAGGATGATCAATAAAAGTGGTATTGGCAATGCGCACCTTGCGCAAAAAACGACCTTGCGCATTGGTATAACCCGCAATCATCCTTGGTTTATAAAGGCGAGCCAATTTATCTTTTATATAATCTTTGATGCCAAACATGCTAAAAAACTAGTTTAAATAACAGGCAAATTTAAGAATAAAAAACGTAGATTGGCAATAAACCTAGTCCGTTGGAATCAAAGCAGGGTAAAATGATTGCCACGAATCATTTTTTTCTAAATTCGCCAATCGGTTTAATCTCGTAATTCTACGGAAAGATGACCGCAAACCAAGGCAAAGCAACCCTTCGATGTTTAAACAATTTAAAGATAATAAAGAGTTTTGGCACAACGTTTTAACGCTGTTAAGCGCAGGAGTTTTGGCACAAGCAATTCCTTTTTTTGTATTACCGATTTTGCAAAAATGGTTTTATACCCCTGCTGATTTTGGTGCTTTAACACTCTTTGGTTCGAGCAGCTTAATGTTTGCAGCCATTGCCTCTTTTAAATATGAACTGGCAATCGTCAATGCCCCTTCCAACAAGGAAGCCACTCATTTACTGTATGCGAGCTTTCTACTCTCCTCGGCTTTTGCCGCGCTCATAGCGATACTATTAATCTTCTTTGGAGATTCGATTGCCGTTTGGTTAGGAGCTTCCGAAATAAAAAGTTATTTTTTCGTATTGCCATGGTCAATTCTCATGGTCGCTTGGTACGAACTATTAAGCAATTGGAACAACCGAAAAAAAGCCTTTAGAGCCATTGCCGCCTCGAAATTAGTGAAATCTATTGGCGCCGAATCCAGCAAATTAATGATGGGAAAAACACCCCTTTCAGGCGGATTAATTTATGGTCGAATAGTCGGGGAACTACTTTCGATGGGTTATCTGCTCACAAAATTTATAAGGAATGATGTGGCCCAATTAGGGCGATTTGACGGGCGGTTTTTATGGCAAAACCTCCGCCGCTATTATAGATTTCCTCTCTTTATCATGCCCAGTGTGCTGGTCGGAAACTTTATTCAATTGCTATTTGTGGGCATGTTTACCCGCTATTTTGGTTCGGGCATTGTTGGCATTGTTGGCATATCTGTTATCTATGTTTCTGTAGCCTACTCATTGATGTCGCAATCGTTTTCGCAAGTATTTTTCAAGGAAATACATCTTGTAAAGGGTCGCGTAGCCTTGAAAAAAGTGTATCTAGAAAATGCCAAAGTGCTGGCTTTTGTGTCACTCATCATCCTATTGATAGTTCAGCTAATTCCTTCATCTTGGGTCACCAATTTGCTCGGAGAGCAGTGGAAATTGATGATGCCAAGTTTAAAAATATTAGTACTATATTTTGGCGTTTCATTTATAAGTTCTTCATTATCATTTATCTACATCCGATTATCCCGTCAATCGTGGATGCTATTTTTCGATTTATTTCACCTACTTTTAGTGTGGGTTTCTATTTATCTAGCCTATCATTTAACGGGAGATTTTATCATCACCTTAATAGCCTATACTGCCGCTCAGGTATTTTATTACGTGCTGGCATTTGCGGCAGCGCTTGTTTTTATTAGTAAAACAGAGGAATAAGCTATCCCAAATAATATGCTATTTTTGCCAAAAATTCGATTGCATGAATATCCTTTTAATCAATCATTATGCGGGTTCGCCCATTATGGGAATGGAGTATCGCCCGTATTATCTGTCGAAGATATGGACACAAATGGGGCATCAAGTAACCATCATAGCAGCTGATTTTTCGCATATTCGCACGCACAATCCTACGGTCACATTAGATTTTGAAGAAGAAATACATCAAGGCGTACGGTATTTGTGGGTGCGCACCAGCCACTATCAAGGCAATGGCATGGCAAGGGTAAAAAGCATGTACGACTTTGTAAGTAAACTATGGAAAAAATCTCGATATTTAGCAGAATCCATTAATCCACAATGGGTTATAGCCAGTAGTACTTATCCGAGCGATAATTATGCGGCACGGCTAATTGCTAGGTTTGCAAAAGCAAAATACCTTTACGAAGTGCATGATTTATGGCCGCTTTCGCCCATGGAATTGGGCGGAATGAGCCGATTTCATCCCTTTATCATCGCCATGCAACATGCCGAAAATTTTGCCTATCGAAATGCCAATGCGGTGGTTTCGATGCTGCCATTAACCCAAGAACACATGAAAAATCACGGCTTGGATTTGCGCAAATGGAATTATATTCCAAACGGAATTGACACCGAAGAATGGAAACAAAACGTCCCACTGAACGAGGCGTATCTCCATAAAATCCTCGAAATAAAAAAGCAGTTTTCGCTATTAGTAGCCTACACAGGAACATTGGGACTTGCAAATGCCTTGAATTACTTGGTAAAAGCAGCCGTGAAGAAACCCGATATTGGTTTTGTGATTGTGGGACAAGGACCTGAAAAACTGCAACTAACAGCACTTATCGCACAGATAAAGGCAAAAAACGTATTTTTATGGGAACCGGTCAAAAAACAAGAAATTCCAAATTTACTCTCCCATTTCGATCTCTTATACATTGGACTACAGTCGCAACCATTATTTCGTTTTGGAATAAGTCCAAATAAATTAATGGATTATATGATGGCGGCAAAGCCAATCATCCAAGCTATTGAAGCAGGGAATAATATAGTGGAGGCCATCGGTTGCGGCTTGGCTATTAAAGCGGAGAACGTTCAAGCCATTGTGGATGCCATTAGTGACCTGGAGCAAAAAAGCCAAGATGAATTAAATGACATGGGAAGACGAGGACAGAATTTTTGTTTGGAAAATCATGATTATCAAGTGCTAGCGAAACAATTTATGGATGTAATGGAATTTTAATCCAAAAGGTGCTGCCCAGATTAACTTCGCTCTCCACCCCTATTTCGGCTTTAAGTTGTTTGGTAAATTCGGCCACTATTTTCAATCCAAGGCCTGTACCCTGCTCACTTTGAGTTCCATCTGTCTTATAAGTAGACGTAAGTAAAAATATTTCAGCTCTTTGAGCTGGGGCAATTCCGACGCCCAAATCCTTCACTTCCACCTGTGCATATTGATCTGTGAATTGAACATTGATAAAAATTGAACTTCCAGCAGGTGAAAACTTAATGGCATTACCGAGATAATTCCGCAAAATGGTATCTAACATATTGACATCCGAAAAGACATATAATAAATTCTGGCTTTCGTAGTGAATTTGCAATTGCTTGTTATTCAATTGCGATTTATAAATATCAATACAAGAATTAATTACTTCATTAAGATTTACATCTATCCATTTAGGCTCAATATCACCCGATTGAGATCGTGCCCAGTCAAGTAAATTATTAAGCAATTGAAAGGTATTATTGCTGGTTTGTTGTAATAAATGGATATAATGCAATCTCTCTTCTTCGGATAGATTATTGTATTCAAGCTCTAAAAGATAAGATAAGGTAGCTACGCTGCTGAGCGGATTTTTTAAATCATGTGCGATAATGTTAAAAAAACGATCTTTGGTATTATTGGCTTTTTGTAATAACATTTATGCTGTTCAATTCCTTATTAAGTTTTACAGTTCGTTTCCTCATCATAACCAAAACACTACTCACCATCAGCAAAATGAAGAAACTCGCAAAAACAACTCTTGAAAAAACCCCATTACGATTGAGTAAATTCTTTTGATATTCAGCATTTCTCAGTAATAGTTTGTTTTCGAGTGTTTTCTTATCGATTTCGATTTTGGATAAAATCCCGCTCACTTTCTCATTATTTTCGAGTTTATACAACTCCATTCGGAGATAAAAATAATCACGTTGATGTTTTGATAATGACTGATAATCTCCCCTAAGCGAATCAACATTGCATAGAGTTTTCAAACTAAGAACCTGTTGTTTGAGATTTCCAGTTTTAAACGAAATATCATTACCTAATTGAGCAAATTGATAAGCTTTATTGGCATCCCCCAATTGATAATAAGCTTCGCTCAAATTAGCGTAAACCGTACTCAAAATATGCACCCGAGTAGTAATAATCCTACTTTTTAGCAATTCATTAAACAGATCAATAGCCGCCTGATATTTTTTTTGGTAAAGAAACACCGTACCAATATTAGCTTTCAAAATTAAGGCATTGTGATCATCCAAAGATTCATCAATTAATGCAAGTCCAGCCTTAAAAAAAAGCAGAGCAGAATCTAATTGATTAGGCATTTCCATATACACTGCGCCAATATTTGAAAAGATCTGCACTTCGATGCCCTGAATTTGAACCCCCTTGTTAATTTCCAGCGCTTCGCGATAATTATCGATGGCTAAATGCGGAAATTCCAAAGAATTATAGGTATTTGCCAATGCGTTATAAGCATCCACAAGGTGAAAACTATCTTTTGTTTCGGTGTAAATATTAAAGGCAAACACCAGATTAACAAGTGATTCTGTAAATCGATTAATTTGACGATAGGCATTAGAGATATCCATTTTAACTTTCGCCTTTTTCTTCAAATCCTAAGGATCTGTGAGCGAATCGGTATATTTCAAAAAGGTAATACTCTTTTCGTAATCTCCCAAATAAAGCTAGCAAAGTCCTACACCGCTGGCCGCAATGCGTTGATAGAAAGTATCGCGCTGAGCCTTAGTAGATGCATATAATTTTAAGTAAAGTTTTTCGGATTGCAAATAAGAACCATTATAAAACTGGGAAGCAGCCATCAAATTTATACTTTGCCAATACAGTTTCTTTTAATGAACAGAATCCGCTAGCGAATATGCATTTTGAAAATAATGGAGGGCTTTTTTGGGTTCATTGGGCATATAAGTTTCACCCAAATCCAAATTAAGAATCTGTTTTGTTTTAGCATCTTTCGCCTTTGAGAGTTGATAAAGCAAACTATCTCGCTGATTAGCAACAGACTGTAACAAAAGAAAAAAGCCAAAAATTAGAATTAAGTATTTAGCCAAACACTTTTTTGCCCATAAATATTGATTGAATTACCCCGAACGAATTAAGTCGCAAAGCTACAATTAAAAGCTTAAATGCGCATAAAAAGTTTTATTTCCATAGCAAATAAAACTATGTGTTAAATTTAGGTGGTATGTGTAGAAAAATATCATGCATCTTATTAAAAAAATCGCTCCTTAATCAAAAATCAAACTAAGAATTAAATATTAAAACTAATAATTATCATGTTTTTGCATAGTAAAGACTAAAGTGAATACAAAGCTTATATCAAGCAATCAATCCATAAGAATACTTTAATAGCGGTAACTTTGAAAACAATATTTAACCAATCGCAATGAAAAAAGTAATACAAGTGATTTTAGTTTTGTTACTTCCACAAATTATTGTTTTTGTGGTTGTTACAAATTCATTTAACACAAAGCATGCTGCTCCAAGCGAGCCAATAATGGTCAATTATATTACCAAAAAACATCAATCTACGATGAAAACTGTTGACCATAGCAAGTTTGAAATCCTACAGCAAGAATTTAAACGTCCACAAGATTTGACTTTGGCTTGTTTAAGTTGCCACACCGAACGTCACAAAGAAGTAATGGTTAACAACCATTGGACATGGGATCGAAAAGAAAAGCTTCATGGGCGTGACACGATTTCGATTGGTAAAAAGAACATACTCAATAATTTTTGTGTTGGCGTTGGTTCCAATGAAAAGATGTGTACGAAATGCCATGCAGGATATGGATATAACGACAAATCCTTTGATTTCACAAAAGCCGAAAACATTGATTGTATCGTATGTCACGACCAGACGGGCTTATATGAAAAAGTAAAAGGAGGCATGCCAAAGCCAGGCATTGATTTAAACAAGATTGCGCAGAGTGTGGGCAAGCCAGAGAAAGACAATTGCGGTTCATGCCACTATCTTGGCGGCGGCGGCAATAATGTGAAGCATGGCGATTTAGATTCCAAAATGAACGACTGTACAAGAGAGATTGATGTGCACATGGCCAAAGAAGGAGAAGACATGAGCTGCACAGCCTGCCATACAACCCAAAACCATAAAATTACCGGTAAATTATACGCACTATCGTCCGAAGACAAAAACCGTGTGACCTGCGAACAATGCCATACCGACCGTCCACATCATGATAAAATAATTGACAATCATAGCTATAGAGTAGCTTGCCAAACTTGCCATATTCCAGTGTACGCCAAAGCTACTCCTACCAAAATGATTTGGGATTGGAGTACCGCGGGCCGACTCGATGAAGACAGCATGCCCATAACTGAGAAAGATGCAGAGGGCAATGTGAGTTATAACGGCATGAAAGGTACCTTTGTTTGGGACGACCACGTTATACCAGAGTATTATTGGTTCAACGGATTAGCTGATCACTTTTTGATAACCGATACCATTAAAAACATCCCCGTGCAAATGAACTCTCTCGCTGGTTCATACAAGGATAAAGGTATTTGGGCAGAGTCAAAGTCAGTTTCCAAAATATGGCCAGTAAAAGTGCATCGTGGAAAACAACCTTATGATTTAGTTCATAAAACGCTCTTATTACCAAAATTATGGTCTGAGAAAAAAGGAGATAGCGCTTATTGGATGGATTACAATTGGGCAAATTCGCTGACAGCAGGAATGAAATACTTGCATTTGCCTTACAGTGGAAAATATGGTTTCGTCGAAACAGAAATGTACTGGCCGCTAAATCACCAAGTATCACCAGCCGACAAAGCACTGCAATGTGTTGATTGCCATACCGCTAAACCAGAAGGCCGCTTGAGTAAACTCAACGACTTTTATCTTCCTGGCAGAAATCACTTCGCCATGATTGATAATATTGGACTAGGACTATTGATAATCACCCTTTTAGGTGTTGCCATTCATGGTGGCATTCGGGTAGTTGCCAAGAAGAAACTTAATCACGACTAATTTAACTATTAAAAAAAACAGCTTATAATGAAAGTATATATCTATAAAATATTCGAGAGATTCTGGCATTGGACACAAGCTACCTCCATCTTTCTGTTAGCCATTACTGGCTTTGAAATACATGGTTTCTACAGCCTCTTTGGTTACAAACAAGCAGTAATTTATCATGATAGAGCCGCCTACGGATTTATTACCCTAATCGTTTTTGCTATTTTTTGGCATTTTACAACCGGCGAATGGCGTCAATATATCCCAACCATGAAGTTTGTAAAAGAACAGATCGATTACTATATTTTAGGAATATTTAAAGGCGCCGAACATCCCACTAACAAATTGGTTTACAACAAATTCAATCCATTGCAACGCCTAATATATTTAGGTTTGAAAATTATGGTAATTCCCATCATGGTTTTCTCAGGTTTCGCTTATATGTTCTTTAACTACCCCAACCAAACCATTGAACTATCTGGCTTGGGACCTGTGGCAGCAGTGCATACCATGGGCGCTTTCTTTCTCGTGGTATTTGTGATTGCACATATTTATTTAACCACCACCGGACACAAACCCTTAACTAGCATCAAAGCCATGGTAACAGGTTGGGAAGATATGGACGAAAAAGAAGCTAGAGCAATGGTTATCAGCGAAATGAAACATGGACTTCAAAAAACAAAAGCCCATTTATTGACCGCCAAAGATCAAAGTAAATTCTTAGATGAAGCTTTAGCTGAAACAGAAAATATTCTTGGTGTCAAGAAAGAAAACAAATTTCATGATGTAATTGCCAATAGTGGAGCTGGTTATTTCAAAATCGACCGCAGTGGACATTATGTTGAAGTAAATAAAGCTTGGTCTAATCTATATAAATTCAAAAAACAAGAAGATGCCTTTGGAAAGCATTATAGCTTATCTCGCTCAAAAGAAGCATTTATAGAGTTAGAAAGATCATTTAATTCCGTCCTCAAGGGTGAAACCATTGAACATGGTTTGGTCATGCGCAAATGTCAAGATGGATCGGTTGGATACCATACCATTACCATGACTCCATGGATTGCCGACGATCAAATAGTAGGTGTTGAAGGCTTTATTCTTGATATAGATCCTGAATATGCCGCTAAGATGGAGTGGAATGTAAATGACCAAAAGAAATAGACTTACCGGGCGTTCTAAAAATTGCTTTTTCTTCGTTGGACTTCAATTTTAAAATCCTTGCTTCCCTACGACTTCGCTCAGGGTAGGCTTGCTCAGTGCATCGCATTTACACTAGTAAACTCCATTTTTAAACTTGTGGTGAGCTTAGCCAGCCCTGAGTTTACCGAAGGGTCGAACTAATCTTGTCGGCCTCAAAAAATCTAATTTTTAGAAACCCTCTTACACATAAATTGACGAGCATAACCTTCAGAATGAATTAAGCCAAATTACACCCCTATTCAAAAGTAAAACTTAGAATGAGGTGTAATTTTTTGGAAACTAAATAAATATAAACCATTAAAAACCAAATAGCAAAATTTAACGTAAATGAAAATGAAAAACACCCTTAAATCATTGATCTTCATAAGCTTATTTTTTACCATTGCCTGCAACAAAAGTGAGCCAAGCTATGATAATGTCGTAAAAATGGTAGATAAAGTGAGCATTGAACAATCGGCCATCACAGCCGACGAAGTGCATCAAATGCTATCCGAGAATCCCGAATTAGTGATTATTGACATCCGAGAACCCGGCGAATACAGTCCAGGAGCCATACCAGGCTCCATAAATATTCCTCGTGGACTATTAGAGTTTAAAATTGCCGATGCTAAATTTTGGAAATCCAAAGCCAAAGTGTCCCCAAACAAGGAAGATGAGATTGTGATCATTTGCAGAAAAGGACACCGAAGCATCTTAGCTGCAAAAACCCTTTATCTGATGGGCTATAAACATGTTAAGTATGTAAAAGGAGGGTTTAAATCATGGGAAATAAACTATCCAAATGAGCAAATAAAGAGCGAAGAAAGTGGTAATGAATTATGGTCTGAAGCCGGTTGCTAGCCGATTCAGCAAAAGAAAATGATATCAAAGATTCAAAATTAAGCCTAAATTATTACCAAGAAGATGAGAATATCATTAAATAACTAACTGAAATTAAAACACTTAAACTAATTTTGCTTAGTATTAAAAAAGATGTTGTCCAAAACTGAAAAAGATTTACTTTTGCCAACGCAATTCCCCAAAAAGGGGTCGTTCTTTTGCAAACCCATTGGAGAGATGGGTGAGTGGCTGAAACCAACAGTTTGCTAAACTGTCGTACGGGTAACTGTACCGGGGGTTCGAATCCCCCTCTCTCCGCTGATAAAGCATCTCAAAATGTAACAAAGCGTGTCAATCAATCGATTACACGCTTTTTTTCTTTCTAAGAAGTACCAAAATATGCCAAAATATACCATAGTTTGCTTCCAAACCTGCTTCCTTTTTTTAGGAAGTAAAAAAAGGAAGCAAAAACACAAAAAAGCGAGCGCAGATAATGGAGGTTGTGAGCTGATGCGATTTACCGAAGGGATATGATAAAACTCAACCGCCAGCTCCGTGCCTCTTTGTTCGAGCATGGCTTTTACCCTGGACTGCGTAATCTCTCTCCTAAAATGGTGGAACTGATTGTGGATGCAATTGGGGAGCCGTAGGGGTTAAAATATTTAGATGAAGTCTACATTTTGATGGAAAGAATTCGTTTCAAAATATGGGGAGCAATACTCCACAGGCTGTGACTAAATTAAAGTGCCCAGTGAAAAAATTAAATCTTTTATAATATAATGTCAGGCTGTTAACTATTTATTTACCTTTGAACTCATAATTTTAAACCGATAATCACAATTCAATATTTCCACTTTTTATGAAAACCCATAAAC
>DYSI01000036.1 GCA_020718275.1 Draconibacterium orientale | reverse complement strand
TAAGAAAAGCCGCCCCAAATCGAATTTCGATTTGGGGCGGCTTGTTTTTTGGGGGATGATCGAGCACTGAAAGGTATCTTGGTTTTCAATATGTATGAAGTTTTTTTTGGCGTGATTATGATTTTCAACAGTTGGAGATAAAGGAATCTAAACTTTGATTACTTTTGTTGTTTAGAATCAATTCAAATAAACCTATGAAAAGTATTAAATTATTTTCAGTCCTAGTGGCGCTTATTTTTTTATCAAGTGCTTTTGTACTTATAAATTCAAATCCCAAAAACGTGATTATCGAAACTAAAAATGCAGAAGGTAAATTTATATTTCCAGATTTGCCATATAGCTATGAGGCCTTAGAGCCGCATATTGATAAAATGACCATGGAAATCCATTATTCAAAACATCATCAAACCTATTTTAATAACTTTATAAAATCTATTGAAGGCACCGAGCTTGAAAAGATGTCTATTGAAGATATGTTCAAAAAGATAAGCAAATTACCAGTGGCTGTGCGCAATAATGGGGGCGGTTATTACAACCATATTCTTTATTGGCAAAGTATGTGTCCAGAGGGAGGAGGACATCCAGAGGGTGTATTGCTTGGCGCTATTCATTCTCAATTTGGTGGTTTTGAGGAATTTAAAATAAAATTTTCAGATGCTGCTAAAAGCCGATTTGGTAGTGGTTGGGTTTGGTTGAGTGTGGATGAAAATGGTAAGCTGTTTATCTCTTCAACTCCTAATCAGGACAATCCTTTGATGGATGTTACAGAGCAAAAAGGGACTCCTATTTTAGCCTTTGACGTTTGGGAACATGCTTATTACCTTAAATTTCAAAATAGACGGACTGACTATATTGAGGCTTTTTGGATGGTAGTTGATTGGAAAAATATTGAAAAACGCTATAATCAATTAATGGAGAAGTAAGCTGATAATTGATTTTCGTTAGAATAAAAGGTCTATGAAAAATGGACTTTTTTTTTGTTCAAAGGTTTATCTTCCACAAATCGGATATTACCTTTATTCTTTCGCAATAAAGATTGGGTTGAAAAACAATTATTACTAGAGTTCTAAAAATTGCTTTTTCTTCGTTCAACTTCAATATTAAAATCCTTGGTTCGGCTGTACCAGCACATCGCATTTACACCTAATAAACTCCGGTTTTAAACTTGTGGTGAGCTTAGCCAGCCCTGAGTTTACCGAAGGGTCGAACTTATCTTGTTTGCCTCAAAAAATCTAACTTTTAGAACTCCTCTTTAATTTCCGACTATAAGCAATGGTTTTACTCAATCATGGCGCTTCGGAATTCAAAATTCTCCATTAACTATTTCCAAAAAATGATTCTTGTCAGCTCTTTTTATGCACTTACCTCAATTTTTTGAAATAATACCTAGATTTAGGGGTAGGATTCTTTTGGATTAAGCAATTATTAATATATTTGAGCACCCTATTTTTTTGTTGGTTGATATATTCAATGCTAATATCGTATTAGCTTATTTGAATAAAATGAATTTTTTAATCTAATATTTTTACGATAATGTCCTACGAAATTTTAAAAATTAATAGAGAGCAAGATATTGTGGTGGTCTCGATAAGTAGACCTCAAGCAATGAATGCTTTGAATACGGCTTTTTTTGATGAGATGAATTTATTGCTCAATGAACTAGAAGTCGACCATAGTATTCGGGTGATGGTTATTACCGGCGAAGGAAAGGCTTTTGTTGCTGGGGCAGACATTGCTGAAATGGTAAATAAAAATCAGTTAGAAGGTCAGGCTTTTTCTGAATACGGTCAACGCACTTTTGGTCGAATTGAAGCCATGCCTTTCCCTGTAATAGCTGCAATTAATGGCTTTGCTTTGGGCGGTGGTTGCGAATTAGCCTTGAGTTGTGATTTTCGAATTGCGAGCACCAAAGCTAAATTTGGTCAACCTGAAGTCAATTTGGGATTAATACCAGGTTATGCAGGAACTCAACGTTTGGCTCGATTAATTGGTTATGCGGATGCGGTTTACTTGCTGACCACTGCTGATATGATTAACGCTGATGAAGCCTTGCGATTAAAATTGGTACAGAAAGTAGTTGAACCAGAGCAACTAATGGATGAAGTGCTAAAAATTGCAGCTAATATTTCCAAAAAAGGTCCTCTTGCCGTTCGCAAAGTTAAAATGGTAACTCGTAAAGGCTTACAAGGTAGTTTTGAATCGGGAGCTGCTTCCGAATCTTTGGAGTTTGGAACCTTATTCGGCAGAGGCAGCGAGGGTGAAGAGGGTATGAAAGCTTTCTTAGAAAAACGCACCCCAAACTGGTAACCCATTTTATATAATTATTAATACAAACTATTCCACTATTATAACAATTTAAATAAATTAAATCCCCGATGAAATACGAAGAAAGATTGCAGAATGTAACTGTTTTAGGCGCTGCCGGCAAAATGGGCAGTGGTATCTTACTCCTTACAGCAGTTGAAATGGCTGACTTAAGCCTACTCCCCGAAAATAGAAATAAAACCTATGTACTGAATGCTGTTGATGTTTCCGACGAAGCTTTGCATGGTTTAATGGGTTACTTGAAAACTCAAATTCGTAAAATAGCTGAAAAGAAAACCATGCTTCTCCGCAATTTCTATGCTGATAGATCCGACTTAATTGAGAATTTTGATATCATTGATGAATATATTTTTGATGTGTTGAACATCGTTCGTCCTGTCAACGCAATGGAAGTGGCTTATCAATCGCATATAATTTTTGAAGCGATTAAGGAAGACCCTGCTTTGAAAGTGAAAATTTTTGCTCAAATAAAGGAAAATTCAAAAGTGAATCCTTGGTTTTTCACCAATACTTCTTCCATTCCAATCACCGAAATTGATGAAATGGCGAAGCTGGACGGTAATATTATTGGTTTCCACTTCTATAATCCACCAGCAGTTCAAAAATTGGTGGAGTTAATTAGGTCGAAACATACCTCCAATGAGTTGAATGATTTTGCCGTTACTTATGCCAAGCGTTTGAAGAAAACCCTTGTCCCATCTAATGATTATGCTGGTTTTATCGGAAATGGTCATTTTATGCGTGATGCGCTCTATGGCATGCAAGAGGCTCAAAAATTAGCTTCAAGTATGGGCTATGTGCAGGCTGTTTACGCCATTAACAAAGTCACTCAGGATTTCCTGATTCGTCCAATGGGAATATTTCAACTTATTGATTATGTAGGTATTGAGGTTTGCTCCTACATTATGAGTGTGATGAATCCATACTTGGAGAACGAAGATCTACACGCTGAGCTTTTAGATATTATGCTGGCGCAAGGAATCAAAGGTGGTCAATATTCTTCTGGTGCCCAAAAAGACGGTTTTCTTAAATATGAAAAAGGACGCCCTGTTGCTATTTGGGATATCCACAAACAGGAATATGTCTCAATTGCTGATTATTCCCAAGCAGTGGATGAAAAATTAGGAACCATGCCTACTTCGATGAAACCATGGAAGGGGGTCAACTTCAACAAGCAAAAAGACGAAATGCTACAAGCAATTTTTCAGGAAATGAACCAAATGAATTCAGAAGGAGCGCTGATGGCAAAAGCTTATAATAAACGTTCTAATGAGATTGGCCATTTACTCGTTAATAGTCAAGTTGCTCATAGCGAAAATGACGTTAACACCGTGATGCTCACAGGTTTCTTCCATGCTTACGGCCCAATTAATAACTACTTATTATAATCGATTTTTAAATTTCTGACAAATGAAACCAAATAAAAAAGTATATATGGTTGGTGGTTATAACACCATATCCTTGGGAACTGGACGCAAAGAATTTAACCCAAAAGTAGAGCGTCATGGTATTGAGCACTATCTGAAAGAAGCTGGTCAGGGTGTTTTGAATCAAATTGGTGGGGCTCAAAATGTTGATGATGGCGTAATTGGAAATTTTATGGCTGCTCGATTCAATAATCAAGCAAATTTGCCTGGCTTCCTACCGATGATTGACGCTGGATTGAGCATGAAATATGGTACTAGTGTTGAAGGAGCTTGTGGTAGCGGTGGCTTAGCTTTGCAAGCAGGTATTCGGAATGTGCTTTCTGGTGCTTCGGAAGTGTCCCTTGCTTTAGGCGTTGAAGTTCAAAATACAATGAAAGCCATTTATGGTGCGGATGTACTTGCTGGTGCTGGCTGGTTTCAGAAACGCAAAGCTGGTCACGCTTATTTCTTCCCTGGGCAGTTTAGCGAACGAGCTGGAGCTTATTTCGATAAATATGGCAAAGAAAAAGCACGCAAAGGTATGTCGAGATGGTACGCCAATGCGATTGAGAATGCACGCTTGGATCCCACTGCTCAGGAATATCATAATGCTACGGCTGATCCTTATTCCGCTTGCTTCAAAATGGAGCCTAACGGAAAATCCTTTGTCGATAACTTGAATGTGCTCGATTGTTCTAAAGTTTCTGATGGTGCATCAGGGATTGCAATCTGTTCTGAAGAAGGACTCAAGCGCATTGGTTTTGCTAAATCTGAGGCCGCTGAAGTGGTGAGCTTTGTGCAATCTGTTCGCGATATAACTCAAGACCCAACTGATTTAACCGTCTTAGAAGCAATCAAATATGCCGCTAATAAAGCGCTGGAAGAAGCTGGGATATCGGTTCACCAACTTGCAACCGCAGAAGTGCATGATTGTTTTTCAATCGCAGGTATTCTTACCGTCGAAGCCCTTGGATTAGCATTGCCAGGTGAGGGTTGCGATTATGTATTTCAAGGTAATACCGCTCGAAATGGAATTATGCCTATCAATACTTCGGGTGGTTTAATTGGTTGGGGACACCCTACTGGCGCTACTGGCGTGCATCAAGCGGTGACTATTTGGCAACAATTGACTGGTAGAGCAGGAGCCTATCAAGTAAATATTCCCGAAGATAGACCTTATGGCATGACTATCAATATGGGTGGCGATGATGTTACCATTTCTGCGATTGTTTACAAACGTGGATAAATATTTTATAAAAATTGGATAAAGTGATTACTAAATATATTATTGTTTGATCATTGAAAAGTGAATAATATCAGTTGTTTAACTGAAAATTATTTTGCAATAGCTCAAAATTTGTATGGCTTACTTTATCCAGTTTCTTAGTTTTTTGAATGAACATTTATTTTCAATAATATAATTAATTATAAACCTATGCTAGTAAATTTGAATTTGGTACGTTCTGTTTATCAAAAGATGGAGGAGAATGTAGATAAAACGAGAGTAAGATTAGGCAGACCTTTGACCCTTGCTGAGAAAATCCTCTATTCCCATTTGTACGAACCCGAAGAAACTGTTTTCGAAAGAGGAAAAAGTTATGTCAATTTTAAAGTTGACCGTGTAGCCATGCAAGATGCAACTGCTCAAATGGCGCTTTTGCAATTTATGAATGCTGGAAAAATCAAAGTAGAAGTGCCTAGTTCAGTTCATTGCGATCACCTAATTATTGCCCACAAAGGCGCAGACCAAGATCTATCCGGAGCTAATATTACCAATAAAGAAGTTTATGACTTTTTGGAATCTGTATCCAATAAATATGGTATTGGATTTTGGAAACCGGGCGCAGGGATTATTCACCAGGTCATTCTTGAAAATTACGCTTTCCCCGGTGGATTAATGATTGGAACCGATTCCCATACCGTTAATGCTGGTGGTCTTGGAATGGTGGCCGTGGGCGTTGGTGGCGCTGACGCAGTGGATGTTATGGCTGGTATGGCTTGGGAATTGAAATTTCCAAAACTTATCGGTATTAAATTGACTGGTAAATTAAGTGCTTGGACTGCTCCAAAAGATATCATTTTAAAAGTCGCTGGTATTCTTACTGTTAAAGGAGGCACTGGCGCTATTGTTGAATATTTTGGCGAAGGCGCAGATTCTCTTTCGGCTACCGGAAAAGCTACCATTTGTAATATGGGTGCCGAAATAGGCGCTACTAATTCTATCTTCCCTTACGATCAGCATATAGCTGATTATCTGACTGCTACCAATCGTAGTGAAGTGGTAAGCGAAGCCGATAAAATTGCTCATCACCTAAGGGCCGATGAGGATGTTTATTTACATCCCGAAAAATACTATGATCAAGTATTGGAAATTAATCTCGATGAGCTAAAACCTCATTTGAATGGTCCTTTTACTCCTGATCGTGATACTGCTGTGGGAGATATGGCTAAAATGGCTCGCGAAAACAACTGGCCTCTTAAAGTTGAATGGGGGTTAATTGGCTCTTGCACTAATTCTTCGTATGAGGATTTATCTCGCGCTGCCTCTATTGCACGTCAAGCAATCGATAAAGGATTGAAAGTTAAAGCCGGTTTAGGCATTAATCCTGGTTCTGAACAAGTGCGTTATACTGCTGAAAGAGATGGTATTATTGCAACTTTCGAACAGTTGGGCGCAACTATTTTTACCAATGCTTGCGGTCCTTGCATCGGACAGTGGACACGCGAAGATATCGAAGGGAATCCTAAGAATACCATCGTTCATTCTTTCAATCGTAACTTTACCAAACGCGCCGACGGTAATCCTAATACCTACGCCTTTGTGGCTTCTCCCGAAATGGTCACTGCTTTGGCTATTGCCGGTAACTTAGATTTTAACCCCGAAACAGATATCCTAATCAATGATAAAGGAGAAACTGTAAGACTCGAAAATCCAAAAGGTTGGGAATTGCCACCTCGTGGTTTTGATGTTAAAGATTCTGGTTATAAAGCCCCTGCTGAAGACGGAAGTCATTTGACAGTGGAGGTAGATCCAAAATCTGACCGCTTGCAGTTATTGGCGCCATTTCCTATTTGGGATGGAAAAGATTTTCTCGGTTTAAATTTGTTGATTAAGGTAAAAGGCAAATGTACTACCGACCATATTTCGATGGCTGGTCCCTGGTTGACTTACCGCGGTCATCTCGATAATATCTCCAATAATATGCTTATTGGTGCGGTTAACTTCTATGGTGACCATGTAAATAAGGTGATAAACCAAATTACTGGCGAATACTTTCCGGTGCCTGATTCAGCGCGTTATTATAAAGCACATGCGAATGGTTCTATCGTAATTGGTGACGAAAATTATGGTGAGGGTTCTTCTCGCGAACATGCGGCTATGGAACCTCGTAATCTGGGCGTTAAAGCGGTGCTCGTTCGCTCGTTTGCCCGTATTCACGAAACTAATTTGAAAAAGCAAGGCGTTTTGGCGCTCACTTTCAGCAATCCAACCGATTATGATAAAGTGCAAGAATCTGATCGCATCGACATTGTTGGTTTAGGTGATTTCAGCGCCGGCAATCCGCTTACTATGATCCTCAATCATATTGATGGAACAAAAGATGAAATTTTGGTAAATCATACTTTCAATCAAAACCAAATTGATTGGTTCAAAGCTGGTTCGGCCTTAAATTTAATTCGCTTGAATAATTTATAAACCTATTACAAAAACAAACCTATGAATCCAATTTTAACATGGACTAAAATTGATGAAGCCCCCGCTTTGGCAACATATTCCCTTTTACCAATTGTAAAAGCTTTTACCAAAACTGCTAAGGTGGAAGTGGTGACTCGTGATATTTCTCTATCGGCTCGTATTTTAGCTGGTTTTCCGGAGTATCTTAATGAAGATCAACAAATTAATGATGAGTTAGCTTTTTTAGGGGATTTGGTAAATCAAGCTGATGCAAATATTATTAAACTGCCTAACGTGAGCGCTTCAATTCCACAATTGAAAGCGGCAATCAAGGAATTGCAAGATCAAGGATATAATTTACCCGATTATCCTGAAGAAGCAAAAAATCTTCATGAAGAAGAATTGAAAGCTCGCTTTGCCAAATGCTTGGGTAGTGCAGTTAACCCAGTGCTTCGGGAGGGTAATTCTGACCGCCGTGTGGCGCCTTCTGTGAAAGCCCATGCCCAAAAACACCCTACTCGATTAGGGGCTTGGTCTTCTGATTCAAAGGCGCATGTTGCACACATGGAGCATGGCGACTTCTATGGTAATGAACAATCTGTGGTCATGGAGAAGGCGGATGTATTGCGTATTGTCTTTGTTGGAAACAACGGTAGTACCAAAGTTCTCAAAGAGAATCTGAAATTGAAAGCTGGTGAAATATTTGACTCTACCTTTATGAGTACCAAAGTATTACGTACTTTTATTCAGCAGCAAATTGACGACGCTAAGGCCAATAAGGTGCTCTTTTCGGTGCATCTTAAAGCTACCATGATGAAAGTTTCTGATCCCATTATGTTTGGTCATTTGGTCTCTGTTTTCTATAAATCGGTTTTCGATAAACATACTGATACTTTCCAACAATTAGGCGTGAATCCTGATTTGGGATTAGGTGATTTATACAAGAAAATTCAAAGTTTATCGGATGACAAACGCAGCGAAATTGAGGCTGATATACAAGTAGTTTATACCAATAGTGCTGATTTAGCTATGGTGAATTCTGATAAAGGGATTACAAATCTTCATGCGGGTAATGATGTGATTATTGATGCTTCCATGCCGGTGGTGATACGCGATAGCGGTAAAATGTGGAATGCACAAGGCAATTTACAAGATACTAAGGCCGTAATTCCTGACCGTTGTTATGCTACTTTCTACCAAGAAGCGATCAGTTTTTGCAAAGAACATGGCGCTTTCGACCCTGCTACCATGGGTAATGTGTCTAATGTTGGTTTAATGGCGCAAAAGGCGGAAGAATATGGAAGTCATGATAAGACATTCAAAATACCGGCCGATGGTAAAATCCAGATTATAAACGCTGAAAATCAAGTGATTATTGAACATATACTCGAAAATGGAGACATTTATCGCGGGGTGCAAACCAAAGACATCCCCATTCAAGATTGGGTGAAATTGGCGGTTAATCGTGCTCGCGCAACTGCTTCTCCTGCTGTTTTCTGGCTGGATAAAAATCGTGCTCATGATGCTCAAATGATTGCTAAAGTAGAGAAATACTTAAAAAATCATGATACCAACGGTCTCGAAATTCATATTATGTCGCCAGTTGATGCCATGAAATTTACTTTACCACGTACCAAAGCTGGTTTGGATACCATTTCGGTAACGGGCAATGTTCTTCGCGATTATCTCACTGATTTATTTCCAATTCTCGAACTTGGTTCTAGTTCAAAGATGTTGTCGATTGTTCCATTACTCAATGGCGGCGGCTTGTTTGAAACTGGTGCTGGGGGTTCTGCGCCAAAACATGTGCAGCAATTTTTGGAAGAGGGTCATCTACGCTGGGATTCTCTTGGCGAATTTTTAGCCCTTACCGTTTCCTTGGAACATTTAGCCAATAGCTTTAATAATTCAAAAGCCTTGGTTTTAGCTGAAACTTTGGATCAAGCAGTTGCTAAACATTTGAATAATCGCAAATCTCCTTCGCGTAAAGCGGGAGAATTAGATAATCGTGGCTCGCATTTTTATCTCGCCCTTTATTGGGCAGAAATGTTGGCAGCTCAAAATAGTGATACCGAATTGAAGGCGAAGTTCGCTGCAGTATATCAAGAACTTGCTGAACAAGAAACGGTAATTTTGCAAGAAATTGCCGCAGCTGAAGGTAAAACTACTGATATTGGTGGATACTATCACCCCAATGATGACTTGGCTGAAAAGGCAATGCGTCCGAGCAAAACTTTTAACGCAATCATTGACGCTATCTAATATTGATAAAATATAGCGGCGGCGGCTTTTGACGCCGTCGCTTTTTTTATACTTGCTTTTTTTTGTAATGGATTGACATTTTATGTTTTTTTTTACGCTTAGTACTTTAGCTTCCTATTGTCTTTGTTTTTTTTCACCTTTATAATAACTTTTCTGTATGATTAGAACGCGCATTACCGATTTGTTTGGTATACAATATCCAATTATTCAAGGCGGCATGATTTGGTGTAGTGGCTGGCAATTGGCCTCAGCAGTGAGCAATGCTGGTGGTTTGGGTTTAATAGGTGGTGGAAGTATGCCTCCCGAAGTTTTCAGAGTGCATATTCAAAAGTGTAAAGTAGCTACTAATCAACCATTTGGTGTCAATATTCCACTGCTGTTTGTGCATGCAGATGAGCAAATAAAGATAGCGGTGGAAGAGGGGGTGAAAATTATTTTTACCTCTGCCGGTAGTCCAAAAAAATATACGGCATATCTGAAAGAGCAGGGCATCAAAGTGGTGCATGTGGTTGCCAATGCGGTCTTTGCTCGCAAGAGTGAAGAAGCTGGCGTTGATGCCGTAGTGGCCGAGGGTTTTGAGGCTGGTGGCCATAATGGGAAAGAGGAAACTACCACAATGGTGCTTATTCCCGAAGTTTGTGCCGCGGTTAAAATTCCTGTGATTGCTGCCGGCGGTATCGCTAGCGGTAAAGCGATGCTTGCTAGTTTTGCGCTAGGAGCCGAAGCGGTGCAAGTAGGAAGTCGATTTGTGACTTCGGAAGAGTCCTCGGCTCACCTTAATTTTAAAATGAAAATTTTAGACGCTCAACCTGGTGATACTAAATTGCGAATGACCAAGCTTGTTCCGGTGCGTTTGCTTAAAAATGCATTCGATGAGCAAGTTGAAAAATTAGAGAACCAAGGAGCCACTGCCGAACAATTAGCGGAATTGCTAGGCAAAGGTCGCTCACGCAAGGGGATGTTTGAGGGTGATCTCGTTGATGGTGAGCTAGAAATTGGGCAGGTTTCTGCGCTAATTTCTGCCATTAAACCCGCTAAATTAATTGTAGATGAGTTGGTTGAAGAATTCAATCATTATCGCTTATACCTAGCTAATTTATAGAATCCCCTCTAAAGTTAGTTTTCATGATTGCACCAACTAACGATAGAGCGTGATGCTTCCTGTTTTATAATCTTCCTTTGAATCGGATCCTTTGGGACGATAATTTAGCCGATAAAAATAAACTCCATCAGGAATTTCGGTTCCTTCGTATTGACCTTCCCATGCTTCGTTCTGATCTGAGGATTCAAAGATTATTTTACCCCAACGATTAAATATTAACATCTTATAATCTTCTAATTCTCCATTGATTACGGTGTAAAATTTATCATTTTTTCCGTCACTGTTTGGGGTGAATACATTGGGGATAAGCATCGTTAAACTGTCTTCTACTTTTATAATTTTGGTAATAGAATCCCAGCAATTATTGGCTGAACTAACTTTCAGTTGGATGGTGTAGGTGCCAATTGTATTGAAAGTAAATTGGCAGGGATCAAGTTGGGAATTATCGCCATTAGAAGCAGTCCAAAAAAGCTGAGTACTGCCAACCGATTGATTCGTTAAATCTACGATTAATGGAGCCGATCCAGTGCTTGGTGTTGCTGTAAAATCTGCAACAAGCTGGTCAATATCAATTGTTTGCATCATTGAGTCTGCACAACTGCCGCTTCCAACTTTGTACCATACATCATACGAATAGGTATTAGCAATCTGGTCAAAAATATTAGCGTTTACTCCATTTCCACTCCATGTGCCTCCTTGGGTGCCACTAATTAAATTATCTAAATTAATAGGTAAGTTTTCTGCACATACGGGTCCAGGATTAAGCCAATTTGCATCAGCCGTTTGCAAGATTTCAATAGTATCTTTTTTTATATCAACGCAATTACCATTTCCTACTGTATAGGTGATAATAACAATTCCGTTAAGCCCATTCGGATTAAATGTTGAACCTGTTACCCCTAGTCCTGCCCAATTTCCGCCAGTAGTGCCTGATACAAAGGTGTTCAGGTTTATAGGATTAGAATTTTGACAAAGGTTTTGTGGGGCATTCCAGTTTGCATCTCCCGAAGCTATAACTTGAATTGTATGGGATTCACTTACATTGCAAGGAGAATTTCCAACACTATAAGTAATGGTAATTGAACCACTTAAGCCACTCGGATCGAAGAGGTTACCATTAACGCCATTTCCAGACCAACTTCCACCAGTATTTCCTGTGATTAAACTATTCAAATTTATTGGATTATCTGATTGACAAATACTTGCAGGGCAAGTCCAGCTAGCATCTAAAGGAACAAAAGGTGCTTGACAACCATTGTTGTAATAGCTTGGCGTTCCGCTAAAGGTGTATCGTACTCCAGCACCATCTGCCGCAGTGTGAACTCCCATGGCATCTACTAGTTGGGATTTATCATAAACAACCACATCATTTTGTCCACTAGGAACATGCATTAATCGAAGTGTACGATTTGAAGTGCCAGAAGCATAATTGACAAAATGCCCAGCTGTGTTACCTGAATTCTGAAAGATGATGTAAATGGTGTCGGAGAGTTGGGTAAAACTATTAGCTGTTGGGTCAAAATTGGTGCTTGTTACGAGAATTACTTTTTTGCCAGCTGGCAAAATTCCTCCAACTGGTTCAATCAGCTTTCCACAATTTACAATGGAGGCGTTAATTTGAGCAACTTGTGTTGGTTTAGCAGGCGAAGGGGCAATGCCGAGCCATAGATTTGAGGTGTTGGGCCATTTTGAATTTTGTATGGATCCAGTAGAACCGGCCCCGTCTACCCGCAAAGTGTTTATATTAATGGGATTTGGTCCAATTTGAAATTCCACCATTTCGTTTTCGCCTTCCACGGTGCTGCACGCATCAACTAATATGCTGGTGATTTCAAATACGTTAGTAGGTATTTGCGAAATTCCTTGCTGAGGAATTGCCAACCATGCGAGGTTAAGCAATAAAAATATTTTGAGTATATAGTTAGCCACTTTTGTTTTTTGTTTTTGGGATTAAATAGCGCGGCGAAACTATTGTAAATAGTAGGATTTAACTTTGTGCTAAGGTTATCAATGTTTTAATATTTCTACCATTAAAGTGCTTATTTATGGTCGTTTTTTTTTTCATTTCTTAACATTGAAATAGATGGAATACTCAAAAAAATTGTTTAATCCAGTCTTAACTTATTGTAGATTGCCATTGCGAAATCAGGGTTAATTTGATTTTATTTTGCATAATAGCAAGGAGTACTAATGCGTAATGGTTTTAACTAGAAATGGCCGTTTTCGTTTTATAACTTAATTGAATCGCTCCAATTATTTTCGGGATGTTTCTATAGCATATACGTTTTGTTTAAGGAATAATTTGGGCTATGGTTTTGAACCCATACGCATAGTGAGTTTATTGAAGCTATTTATTTTGTTTTTATCCGTCCTATCTTGAAACGATGATTTTGAAATGAACGGCTTTATTTCCTTTGCCTAAAGTCAGAAAATATTGGCCAGCACTCAAATCCATAACGTCAATATTTAGCGTTTGAATACCTAGGTTAATTGTTTGATATTTAACTGTTTTGCCATTTATATCCGTAAGTGTCCAATAGGGTAATTCGATGATTTTACTAAATTCAAGTTGAACAAAATCTTTCGCTGGATTGGGATAAAGCTTGATGTTTATCTCAGAAAATAAATCATGGATTCCGGCGAAGTATAAATAAACGGAATCGGTTTCACTACAGCCATTATGGTCAGTTACCATAACCGAAAAAGTGTGATATACATCGCCAACATAAACCATCAGTGAGGAGGAGGTGTATCCAGTATTCCATAAATAATTCGCAAAGTTCCCTGGAAAAAGCGCTAGACTATCTAGACCAGTAAAGTTAATGGAGTCAGTTAATTGAGGATTTGGCAAAGGATTTACAGTCACCAAAACGGTGTCAAAGCTTGAACAACCGAGGCTATCGGTTCCAATTACCCAGTAATAAGTTGATGAAGAAGGACTTACATGAATAGTATCTCCATTTGCGCCAGTGCTCCAATTAAAAGTAGAAGCGCCAGAAACGCTTAAGGTCGCTGTATCTTTGAGGCATATTTGCTGATGATTGCTAAGAGAAATAGTCGGATTAGGCGGTATGCTAATGACTACGGTATCTGTGTTGTGGCAATTGGTAAGTAAGTCGGTGCTTGTAATAACATAATTGGTTGTTGCGGTAGGCTTTGCCAAGGGATTAGCGATCATGGAATTGGATAATCCTGCGGCGGGCGACCATAAATACGAAATGCCTGCCTGAGCAGTTGTTCCAAGGCTAACGCCTGGCGAAAAGCAGGGTAATAAAGTATCCATTCCAGCTTCTGCATCAGGGATATCATTAACTTGTACGCTTACACTTGCACTAGCGCTGCAATTGTTGGAATCGGTATACAAATATTGAATCAAATTGGTTCCTAGCGCAGCAAGATTGGGGTAGAAAAGATTTCCAAAAAGACCAGTACCTACCAATTGACCGCCACTGGGTGAGCCAATTAAGGTGTCGGGGAGATTATTGTGACAATAGCTTATTGCAGTGCCACTGATTGAAGGGGAGGGATTTGGAAATACACTTACTTGCAGGGAATCGCTTGCTGCACAAGTTGCTGAAACACTGTAATCGTATTTTAACCAATGATTTCCTAAACCAGCTACTGCACTATTAAATAAACTGGCACTGATGCCATCTCCCGTCCATGTTCCACCGGTAGGATTTACCGCCAGCGCATTAGCATTTCCGTTTATGCAATATGAATTGGGAACTGACGAAAAGTCGATGTTCACGTTATTGCCAACTTGAATGATTAAAGTATCGGAATTGGTACAGGCCATGGAATTGGTGTAACTATAAATAACCGCGTGATAACCAGTACTGGCAACAGATGGCGAAAAAGTAGTTCCCGAAACGCCATTTCCTGTAAATGTGCCTCCCGTAGGATTTGCAGTTAGGGTAACAGGATTGACCGTATAGCAATAAAAATTATTTGCTAAAGTTATATTCACCAATGGTTTAGGATAAATAACGCTGTATTGTGTTGCAGTATCAGTACAGCCATTAAAGTAGATATACTGTATGGTTTTCATACCAGAGGTTCCGAGACTAGGATTGAAAATATTTCCACCAAAAAGGTTAGGACCAACAAAAACACCACCTGCGGGTGATCCTACCAAAATTGAGGGTAAATCATTGCTGCAATACGACAAGTTTAAACCAGTGAAAGAAGCGGTTACTGGCGCGTTTACCATAACGTTATGGGTAGTGGTTGTGGTGCATCCAAGGCTGTTGGTATAAGTGAATCCAATAGTAGTTTGCCCTACGCCCGCTATCGAAGGATTGAAAGTGTGGGTTGAATTATTGATCCCTGAACCGGATAAGGTTCCGCCGATAACATTTATATTTATCGGAACAGGACCTCCATTATTGCAGTATAGCGATTGAGCTGTTGAAATGGAAACAGGGGTGGAGGCGAATACGGTAGTAGTCTGCACTGCGGTATCGGTGCAACCGTAAATATTAGTGTAGCGATAGAAAATATTATGATTACCAGCTGCTGCTATGCTAGGGTTAAAACTGCTGCCCGAAAGACCTGTGGCCGCTAAAAAAGTTCCACCACTTGGTATTCCGATTACTGTGGCTGCTGGTTCATTATCACAATAACTGGGGAGCAATCCTGAAATCGAAGCGCTTGTGACCGGATTTACAAAAATGTTGAGGCTATCTGTTGCTGAACAACCAAAAGAGTTAGTTACGAAGTATTTAATTTTATGATTTCCAAGGTTTAAACTAGCGGGGGATAATACAGCACTAGCGTTATTATCCACGGTAAAGGTTCCACCAGTAGGAGAGGCCGACAAGCTAAAACTGGGAGAATTTTGACAATAAGCACTGGCAATTCCTGAAAATTGGATGTTCGGAGCAGCGTAAATGGTGGTAGTTAAGGTGTCTCTACCCACGCAACCTTGGGCACTGGTATAGCTGTAAATTATTTGATGGCTTCCGAGGGTGCTGTTGGCTGCAACAAAAGAGTTTCCTGAAACGCCACTGCCAATAAAGCTACCACCTATAGGGGTTCCGATGAGCGTGTTAGCGCTGTGATCATTTGAGCAGTATGCAACATTAAGTCCTGATGCAGTGACAATTGGCACTGGATTTACGTTTACAATGATGGCTACGGTATCAGACCTACAACCCGCATTATCCGAAACATAAACGGTGTAAGTGGTATTGGTGCTTGGGCTGATGGTATGAGTAGAGGCGTTTAGCAGTCCATTATTCCAATGGTAAGCAAAGCCGCTACCAGAGCCTCCCGAAGCATTGGCAAAAATAGAACTACTCGAGCCTGCACAGAGGTTCATAGTACTAGAATAGCTCAGATTGATAGCGGGATTTGAATAGATATTGATGTTTTTAACAACCTGTCGATTTAAGGCATCCGTGACGGTGACGCTATAAGTTCCGTGAGGTAAATTGCCAATACTATCCGTAGTGACGTTATTACTCCACAAATAAGTGTAAGGCGCAACCCCATTGCTAGGGGTAACTTTTGCCGTTCCATTGGTAGAGTAGGAGCAAGTGGCATTGGTTTTAGAGGTAGCGACATGGAAGGTGGAGGTGATCGTTAACATATAAAATGCACCCTTAGAAGGCCCTCCATCCGCCTTGTTAGGAGCTCCTATTATTATTTCAGGATGTCCGTTATTATCAACATCCAAGTATGGACTAACGCTAAAGGCAAATCGTTCTCCAGCAGTAATCTGTGAAAAGTTAGTTGAATTAATTGAAATCTTATTAATAGCTAGCCCATTGGTATCCAATAAGCAAATTAGGGAAGATCCAGTTGTAGTTGTTGGGGTGTCATAATTTCCAACCAATAAGTCCTTAACTCCATTACCGTCAATATCTTGAATGCTTGTAACATTTACACCCATATTGCTATTGGAGGGCACTTGGTTTAACAAAGCGCCTGTAATTGAATTGCTTAATTTATAATATCCTTTTACTCCCCCATTTGATTGTAATTTAATGATATAAACAGCACCATTATTTGTGCCGCCTTCGTCATCTTCAAAGGCGCCTACTGCGATATCATTAATACCATCATGGTCGAAATCTCCAATTCCAGCAACACTTACTCCAAAATAATCATTGCTAGAAATTGGAGCACTAAAATTGCTAATTCCTGCTTGTATTTTATTATAATACAACACTTTTCCAGTGGTGTCTAATCTCAAAATCCAGGCAGCTCCACTGCTTGTACCATTGCCATGATCCCAAAAATTACCTACCACAATATCATTTTTATTGTCACCATCGATGTCACCAATTAGGCTAATATCGATTCCAAATTTTTTACCACTAATGATAGGTAATCCTCCTAAACCATAGCCACTATACATACTGATTTTCTGAAATCCTTTAACAGACCCATTGGTGTCAAGAAAAATTATCCTAACAGATCCAGTGTTCGATCCTCCTTCGGCATCTAATTCTGCCCCAACGCCGATATCTGGTATTCCATCCTTATTGATGTCACCAACACCTGCAACCGATCTTCCAAAAAAGTCACCCGCGGCAATGCCAGAATTTAAAAAAAGTTGGGGTTAGCTTGCTTATCTTTTTGACGGTTTTGATTGTTTTGTTAGTTCTCATCATCAATAAATAGACTGCACCGCTATTTAATCCGCCATCATCGTCTTTCATGGAGCCAACCACTAAGTCGGTAACGCCATCATTATTTAGGTCTCCAATTGAGTCTATGCTGATTCCAAAAAAATCTGAATCATCTAGAAAATTGTTCATGATGGAAGTAGTTGCAGATGTTTTTACGAAAGACTGAATACTACCATACTGTCCATTTAGTTTATTAAAAACTAATATGGTACAAATTATAAAAAGCGTTCTCATATTCATGATGCCAATATTTTTTTTAATCTAATTTTAAGATGAACTTATAAAAAATGAGTTGCTATTTCTTTGGTCTCATTTCAAAATAAATTTCGGAGCATGGAAATGTGTATGAAAAAGACTCTTCATAAAGCTCTTTCCAATAGTTTGAAATGTTAAAAATGAATTTTGGAAATCGTTTTAGCATATTTCGAATATAGAATTGAGATTTGAAGTTTAAATTCCGTTTTATTATGTCAAAACGAATATCATTGTAAAAGGTAGGTACTCTTCTTCTTAATTGGGTTTCAGGGGTTGCAAAATAGTCAAATGAGTATAATCCAAAAGTATTTTTATGAGTGTAATCAGAGTAGTAGTGAGGATTTGAAAAGTAGGGTACGATGGCTTTGTGCAATCCAGTGGGTTTTAAAACCCTGTGAATTTCTTTAATGAGTAATTCATAATTTCTAACATGTTCTAGAAAATGTCTTGAGCTAATGATGTCGACTGAGTTGTCCGGAATAAAACTTAATCCTTCCTCTGTATTCGCTACAATATCGACCCCTTCCAGCGCAATGATATCAATTCCTATGCTTCCTTTTGGCTTAGAATTGCCACAACCTAATTCAATAATTATGGGTTCACCTTTACTTATTTTTTGTGCAATTATGGGGTTTATCATCTGATTATAAGTTTTATACGCAATAAATAATTAGGATTAATTGAGTTCCAAATCAAGGAAAAAGCTTTTCTAAGGAATAATTTTTTTTAAAATGTATTCATCGGAAGCAATAAATCTTCAAAACAAAATTACAAATTTTTGCATAGCCTCATAAAAAAAGTATGTAATGAAAACCAACAAAGTGAACAGTCCTAAAAATTAGAACGGCTATAAATTATCTCGCAAGATGCAGTTTGCCGATGGGATACGAATAAAAAGTAAAATTTATACAAGTGGAATGTTTTGAATATTTAAAACTCCAAACCCAGCAACTCTCGAACATTGTGTGCAAGCAAAGCGCGCGACTGTTAATGACGAAAAATCATTTAATCGTGAAGTTTCGTCATTTGATAGAATTAAAGATAACTATCCCAAATTTCTTTTAACGTTGGATTACGATAAATCGAATATCAACTGGATTCAAAAAATTAATTTAATTGACTGGTTATTAGAGTTATATAGCTAGTCTATTCTTAAGAAGTCAATTTTAAATTTTTATCTTTTGAAAAATTGTAGAAAAATTAGCTTTAAGCTTTTAGTTGTTTGGGTCAATTCTAATCTAAATTCCACCCGATAATACATAAGGCTCGTTGTTTCCTTCTTGTTTTAGCTTTTTTTAGAGTCGTTTGGGCGAGGTCTCAATAATCTACTCCCTTTTTGTAATCAAATAGTGGCGCCTCACAGAATGGATTTAATTCATATCAGAGCTGGGTAAAAAAATTAGGAAAAATAATTTTAAAGAGGCTTTTTTTAGACGGACTGACGTTGTTCTCAATGAAATTATGGGGCAAATAGTATTGTAATACTACTTAAAATTATGGGATGACTTAAATAATTCGGAGCCATCAAACTGTATTGGTATGTTTTTTTTGTAACTGATTGTACGCCAAAGTCTCCTAATGAAAATATGGTCCGACGCCTTTCCTTCCCTTGATATTTCTATGTTATTGGATTTAAGAAAATTGATAAATATTATCCTATTAATCTGGCCATCTTGATTATGCTTGGTTCTTTTCAACTTCCTATGAAAATGTATGACCTATTCCAATACCTAAAAACATCATTTGGCCGACATTGGATATTGTGTTGGAAACCTTTCAATTGACTAGATGTCGCTTTTATCCCGCAACGCATCAATGAAAAAATGCTTCCTTTTGAGAAGCATTTTCCATGTATTTAGTTGATTTACAACTTTCTTCCAATAAAGAAAACATAGCCATAATATTGTTTGTACTTGGCGTAAAGCATTGCTTCATGCTTCTCGTTTTCAACCAATTTTTGAGCGGCTATATTATTGGGATGTTTAGACAAGAATTGCTTCTGTGCTTTAATGTGTAGCGCGTAAAAATTATCAAGCCAACATGCTTCGGGTAAAACAAAAGTTGTAATAATTTCAAAACCTGCATTTTGCATTACAATAATTTTGTTTTGGATAGTGTCAATTTCGGAATAGGCATCTTGCCAAAAATCTTCGATTTCGGCTGGACGATCAATCGTTAGCCAAGCAACTTCGGTCAATGCAACATAGCCACCTTGTTTCAAAAAATCCACCCAATAATTGAGCCCACGTTCGAAACCCATATTATAGATCGCCCCTTCTGACCATATTAGGTCAATTTCACCTGGTCGAAAATCGAGCTTATCCATTGAGCCAACAATGGCGGTAACTCGGTGGTTTAGTTTCAATTTCTCTGCGTTGGCATTGAATATATTTACGAATTCTTCAAAAAGGTCGATACCCATGATTTGGCCAAGAGTGTTTTGTGCCAAGACCATAGTTTGGCTGCCAGTGCCGCATCCAAGGTCGAGAATTTTTGAATTCTCGCTCAAGTCTGTTACATAGCTCAAAGCTTTTAAGGTCATTGAAGAGCTTCCAGGGCCTTGTCTTTCCATGCTAGCAAAATACTCGCATATTAAACCAAAATCTAAATCGTGTATTGAGGTGTTTTCTGTTTCCATGATATAAACATATTTATCTGATATACAATAATTTATTTAATAAAAAATTTAGCTAAAAGAATATTTAGCTTGCTTGAAGAAGTATACAACAAAGTCAAATGACTTAAGAGGGATTCTAAAAATTAGATTTTTTGAGGCGGACAAGATTTTAAAACCGCAGTTTACTGGTGTAAATGCGATGCACTGAGCAAGTCTACCCTGAGCGAAGTCGAAGGGAAGTGAGGATTTTAAAATTGAAGTCCAACGAAGAAAAAGCAATTTTTAGAACTCCCGTTAAGTGTATTATTTCCCAATATCCGATAAAGAGTTGTACATCCAATTGATTTAATCGGGGTAAAAATAAAGGTTTTTGAAAGTGATATTTACAAATTTGTAAATATTTTATTCCAATACGGGCAGAATGTAAGAAGTATAGGGTTAAATGAGCCGAAATGGCTTTGGTAACGCCTACTATTACTCCTGAAGTGGTTGTCGCTATGGATAAACTGATGTCGCTTTGCATTGATATGGTTTAAATATTGATGCAAATATTCAACCTTGCTCTTATACCTAACCGCAAAATGGGGCTAAATCAGGACTTTTCGGTTTTTAAAGGGAGTTGGGGGGGATTTTGATTCGTAATACTCTAATGATTTGTGGAGAAAGAATTTTCACACTGAATATTTTAGCGCGCCAAATTGTTGTAACAAAATCCATCTCAAAACTAAGCTTCATGCGCTGAGGCTTGGCAACGCCTTGCCCAAAATGTGGGTTTTTGATGAAAATCAATGTTCATTAGCCGCGTTTAGCAGTTCAAACCGAACTAGACCTTTGGTCAAGATCAAAAAAAACTTGCTCAAACTTGCTCAAAAATCCTGCTCAAAACCATCAAACTCCTCGCAAAATACATAGAAGATTTTTTGTAATTCAGTGCTCGTTAGGATGTGGTTTAACGGTTGCGGCTTAGTACAGGGCGGCGTACGTAAAACACTCTCCTGTTGGTCACCACGAAATTATGAAAAAGTTCTTTCGCCCGACACCCGCTCCTTCGCGCCGACTTGTATTAAGCCTTTGTGTGTGCCCTGCATGAGCAGCGCACACCCACTCCAAAGCTTTAGAAAAAAGTC
>DYSI01000035.1 GCA_020718275.1 Draconibacterium orientale | reverse complement strand
TTAAATCCCAAGTGCTTTTTCTAAAGCCATAAAAAAGGCTGTTACGAAATTCGCAACAGCCTTTTTTGTTTCTGTACAAGATTCTCTACTCAATTATAAATCTAGTAGTTAGGACTTGGTCATTGGATTTAAACCTAATAAAATAAACCCCACTACTCAAGTTCCTAAGATTCATTGGTTTACTGAAGTAGGTAGATACGACCATGGATTCAGTGTGTAATAGACTTCCAATTGCGTCAAACACTTCCAAAGTGCATTGTTCAAATCCAGAATTTGCCCTATTAGTAATCGAAAAGTTAAAGCTTCCCGTATTTGGATTTGGAAACAAGTGCATCACCATTTGATTATCCTCTGATACCGTTATTCCAGTATTCGGTGCCATATTGGAATTGGCTGTATTCGATCTAGAGGTATTATAATTTGTATTTGCTTTTGACATCAACGAATCGGGATAACAAGCATGAGGAGCAACTACTTCAATCTGATAATAAACATTCCCTGAAGGGGGATTCAAATCAGTATAGCTGGTAAGCGTACTCTGTATTTGAGTTAACAATTGCATTTGAGTGCTATCTACTCCTCTATAGATACGATAGGAACCAAAGTTAAACCCCTGATAACCATCCCATAATAAATTCCATGTATTATTCAATCCGGCATTAATACTCAAGTGAATAGTTTTATGAATTCCACTAGGTGGAGTCTCCATACCACAAGTATCGATAGCAGTAATGCGATAACGATAAGCTCGTTGTGCTGGATTGGAATTTAAATCTTCAACCATACTAGTTGCAGAGAATGGAAGACTAGCAATTAAATCGTAAACCCCTGCTACCGTTGATTCACGAT
The DNA here is from genome assembly GCA_020718275.1 of Draconibacterium orientale. GTDB lineage: Bacteria > Bacteroidota > Bacteroidia > Bacteroidales > UBA1556 > UBA6267. Next base: position 20,610 of record DYSI01000035.1, on the reverse strand, counting down.
ATACTTTAAAACTATCAATCAGACTGCTACTCTGTCTTTCCCATACAATTCGATTATGATTGGTGGCGGTGTCAATGCCCACAATACAAATTTCTGGCGCCTGAAGCAAGGAAGCATTTACCACATAAGGTGCTGAGCTAGAATGACAGCCAAAATTATCGGTAACAGTAACAATAAAGCTACCCGAATTATTGACATAAATATTTGGTGACAATGCCCCATTCGACCACTGATAATTTACAAATGAAGTAGAAACATACAACTCTAAACTATCGTTGCTACAAGGTTGAATCGTACCATTTGTCAAAATTATTGGTGTCACTACTGTTCGCAAAGTCAATGAAAATGGCTGTGAGAATACAGAACAAGTTGCATCGGTAATCATTAATTGATATAATCCTGTTTGATTAGCATAATAAATTGAGTCATATGCGCCCCCAATCAATATACCATCCCGCAACCACTGATAGGAAACGCCTGAAGTATGGTCATGCGCAAATAGTTTTACACTTTCAGTTGGGCAAATATAATTACCACCAATATGACCAAATGCTGGATTTAACGAACAGGGATTAGCACTTCCTCCAGTACAAGTAATATAATTAGTTTTAACAAGCGTATCAAAACAGCCAGTGGCAATATTTTGAGCAATTACGCCAACGGTATAAACCCCATCAAAATTAAACTGGTGAGTAGGATTTTCATAGGTAGATGTCCCTCCATCGCCAAAACTCCACATCCAATAATAATCATTTGCATTTACAGTTTGATTGGCAAAGGTTGAGATAAATGGAGGAAGGCTAAAACTTGTTGGGGTAGCCGTGAATGCAATATTGAAATCATTAGTATTCATCACTACTTGAACAGAATCTGACAGATTGGAACAAGAGGTAGTATTGTTAGTTGTTTTTACTTGATAATAACCAGGCAAACTTGCATTGTATAATGACTGATGTGCGCCTAAGGAAACTCCATTTTTATACCATTCATAGCTAAATGGGCCTGAATTAGCTGATAAAGTAACATTCCCACCGTCACAAAAACTTGTAGTACCGAATGCAGTAATATTTGCAGGTATACTTTCAATAAATATTGAACCTTGTGTAATTGGAGAAGAACAGTTATTTTCCATTACTTTCAAACTAACCGTTTTGATGCTATCGGTATTCCACATAATATTATATGGGCCGGCATTAGATCCTGAAGCAATAATACCATTATCAAAATTCCATTGATAAGTAGCTCCTAAACCTGCCTGTCCTATGTACTGTACATTAACCATTTCGTTTTTGCAAGCAATTGCTGGCAAACTGAAGCTACTACTAATCATCGGATTAATCACAACAGAAATTGTATTTGTAATTGCTGAACAGCCATAATTATTAGTCACTTTTACAAAATAAGCTCCTGTTTCGGTTGCATAATAATATGCTAAGGTGTCTGCATTATTAGCGATAAGTCCTGAAGTATCAAACCATTGAAACTGATATGACTGTCCATTATTTGCAAATATTACCACACTATCTCCATAACAAACATTTGGATTACCAACAATCGTAGACATCGCTACTGCTTCCAAAACATTGGTAAAATTGAAAATCGTAGAAGAAGTACATCCACTATCACTGACCACAAGGCTGATAGATTTGACGCCAGCAGTGTCATAAGTGACTTGATATGGACCTGCACCAGTTCCTAATTGAGTCGTTGCATATGAGAAATTCCAGGTATAAAGTGCAGAACTACTAAGTGCACCGCTAGCAGTGACAGAAAGAGTATCGCCTTTACAAACCATTGGTGAAGAAATAATTTGAGCTTGAGGAACACTAATTACTCTTATGTTTTGAGTGTCACTATTTGTACATAAATTGGCGTCGGTAAATGAATATACGATTGGATGAAGTCCCTCCCCAACTGTATTTGGATAAAAGTTATTCTGCATAACTCCGTTACCAATATAATTTCCCCCCGTAGGATAACCCGAGTTTAAACTCACCATGTTCTGATTAGCGCAAACATCACTAAGATTTCCAATATTCACATTGGGAACAGCATGTATGTTAGTTGAAATACTATCGCTATTAAAACAACCATTTGCATCTGTATATTGATAAACAATAGTTTGTAAGCCAGTGCTGGCAGAATTTGGGTCAAAAACATTCCCACTTACACCAGTTCCTGAAAAACTCCCTCCACTTGGTGAAGCCACCAAGCTAAGGCTACTATTATTTTGGCAGTATGCAGCGTTGAGGTTAGTTAAGATCGTAACATTCGGTCTAGCAAATATTTGGGTGTAAATTGTATCATAATTCGTACATGTATTTGCATCTGTATAAGTATACAATAGCATTATTGAACCAGTACCAGCTTGAGATGGATGAAATGTATTTGAATTAATGCCGAGCCCGCTAAAGGTACCTCCAGTAGGTGTGGCCGATAAATTCACATTTGTAGCATCTTCGCAGTAGGCTGCATTAAGAACGCTGGTAAAATTCACCGTTGGCAATTGATTTACCACCAAAACAATGGAATCCTCAGCGGTACAATTGTTAGAGTTAGTATAGCTGTATTTAATATGGTTCACCCCTAGCACTGCATTAGAAGGCTGGAAACTACTATTACTAACTCCAGTACCCGTAAAGGCTCCACCAGATGGGTAAGCAGTTAAGCCAAATGAGGAAGCATTCTGACAGAAGCTTATGTTATTAGGAGTGGTAATGGCTACGACCGGCGCTGCATGAATAGTTGTAAATACTGTGTCGGAGCTAGCGCAACCACTGGTGTCGGTATATTGATATATTATTTCAACTAATCCTGGATTTGCAGCCGAAAGAGAAAGGTAATTGGCACTAACACCTGAGCCTGAATAAGTTCCACCGGATGGAGTAGCTGATAATGCAATGACAGAATTATCTTGGCAATATACCGCATTTATATTAGAAACAATATTCACTATTGGACTAGCTAACACATTGGTATGAATAGTGTCGCTATTAAAACAATTATGCTGGTCGGTAAAATTATAAACGATCGTATTGAGTCCTATATTGGCAATAGAAGGATCAAAAACATTAGCACTTATTGCTTGGCCTACAAAAGTTCCCCCGCTAGGATATGCATAAAGATTTACCAAACCGTTATTATCACAATATTCACTTTCGATAGGAGAAACGATACTCACAGTTGGATTAGCAAAAACAATAGTTGTAATGGTATCTTCATTTTTGCAATGATTGCCATCTACATAAATATATCGAATTTGGTTTACCCCATTTTGAGCTTGAGAAGGATTAAAAACGCCTAAGGCATCAACTCCAGTTCCAAAAAAGGTTCCACCTTGGGGACTTGCCACAATATTTTGACTTGAATCCTTTGAGCAATACTCTGATGATAAACCACTTATTGAAACATTCGGAATTGAATTAACGGTTATTTGAATTGAATCATCGCCATGAAAACTGCAACCATTTTGATCAAAAATACTATTGATGGTTATAAAGGTAGATGCATTTGGCTTCAAAAATCTAAAAAGGTTGGAATTGGCAGTATCAGAATAATGATTGTTTCCTTCCGACCAATTCATTACCATAGGAAAAGCACCAGAAAGCAATACATTAATACCCAATGAATCACCAGCACAAATTGTATTCGTTTGGGTAAACGTTTGAGCATTTAGTGGCTGATATTTAGAAATTAAAATACTATCAATCACTGTAATTCCTGATGAGTTGGTAACTCTTGCAAAATACCAACCGGGCTGATAAGCTTTTACTTCATTTTGGTTCGTATTCAAATTGAAAAGACTAGGCCCATACCATTCAATAAAATATCCATCACTTGCATTCAAGCCAACATTTAATGAAAGGGAATCATTAAAGCAGAGAACTGTATCATTTCCAAGATTGAAATCGAAGCCTTCAATAATTCCAACATTATCAAATGCAAGCATGTAACTAGACTGTCCTTGTTGAACTCCAACGAAACCGAAGTTGACCACTTCTCCCTCAAAACCTCCAATGGGAACAATAATTTTATGCCAATTATTATCGAAATGAAAGTTGTTTGGGTTAATGGAGTATACGGTGGTAAGATGTTCTCCACAGTCGGTAGAAATAACCGCATTAATAGAATCGGTAAAACTATCAAGATTTAGAAACCTATAATCAAAAACCATTAATGATTTATCAGTTATTCGTCCATGAGTTTCACTCAATGCATAAATTTGGCTACTAGGCATTGTGTATTGTGAATGTTCTACCCCAATCGCCCCTGAAATAAGTCCATAGCTCCCTGTATACATTTTGAAAAAAGTATTCAAGTCCCAATCTGTGTAGGTATTGTCAAATTGTTCAATAAAGGGCAAGGTGTCATAGGCATCATTATTCATCCCTACGAATCTAATTGTATCATTACTCCTGCTTTCATCCGTTGATAAGTTGGTTGAGGCAAATAAATTCCTATAACCATTTTGACGCATATTCATCATCCCAACAAAAACTGGTATAACTTGGTTTGGAAATAAGGTATCAGTGTAAGTAACATTAAAATTGTATGTACTATCACCAAATAAACCAGCCATACTAACCGAGAAATTGGTTTGCGGAAGAAGCCCAAAGTTTTGAACCATAATTAGCATAGAATCAGGATCATCATCACAATTATTATTACTACCGACCGTAATGTCTAGTGGTCCTATGTCATTTTGTTTTGGCTCCCATAAACGTATATCATCAATCAATGTGTAATTAGGCATTCCGGTTTTATCACCATTGCGCATTAAACCATGTAATTGAATCGTAAAATTGGTCCCTGCGAATTGACTTAAATTAAAAAGGATTTGTCGATAATCATAATGCGGTTTATTCCAAACACTATCTCCTTTAACATCTTTCAAAAGAACAGTATCGTTAGCTGTAATCCAGAAGAAATTATAATATTGTTCGTCATAATTATTGGAGGGTTTGCGCATTAAACTCATTTGTAAGTTTGATAAGCTTGTGGCATCAATAGAGCAAGTGGAAGCTGAAGAATGGTGCGACAAATTTGCATAAAGATTTGTAGATAATAGCGTATCGTAAGTATGCCAATCATAGCTATTACCTCCCATAAAACGAAGCCCTGAATTAGAATTATTGCCATCTCCTTGTAAATCAACAATCGCATTTGTATTTCCTTGTAAGTAGAAATAATTACTATTTACTCCTTCGAAGCCTTCATAAAATGGAAATGATGATATTGAAGAATAGGTATTAAAATTCATTACAATGGTATCATTGTATCTATTTTGATCATTGGATAGGTTTAGGTAATTAACAAAGTGATGTGGTCCACCTTGACTTAAATTGAGGGTAGTGGTAAAAGTATAAGTAGCAGTATCTTGTGAAGCAAGCGTTGCAGTATAGTACTCAGTGATTGGAGCTAAGCCATCTAACTTGATGGTAATCGGAATATTTGAAACCGAGGAGGTTCCTTTATTTACAAAAGTAATTTGCACCGCTGCCGTAGCTGGTAAATTACACAATTCACTGAAATTAGAGGGTCCTTGCTCTGCTATTATTTTCAAATCATAGGCTAAAGGCATAAATTCATCTGCACCAAGATCTGGAGTAGAGTTACGAATTTCACCATCAATATCTTGATCAATATTTAAGTCAATACCCTTGCCGTTTAGAGCAATATTGGTAAGGTGTAGATTATTTGGGGTATAAAATTCAGGATCGACATTAAGTGAATGCAAGTCTTGGTTTGTACTGTCTCGCCAAGTTGACAGTGAATTAAAATTTATATAATTCTGATTATCATATACCAAAACACCATTTGGGCAATACAGATCATTGTAATCACTAATCAAAGCTGTATTAAACGCGGATACATTCAAGACCGCTCCACTGGCAGTATTGCTTAAAATATTATTTTTAAGTCCAATAAAAGTAGCGTCAAGATTGTCAAAAAGCCGAACTGCACTAGAAGATACTCCATTTTGATTACCAAAAATATTTATTGAATTGTGATAAATTTTAACCTTATCTGAGGAACTTACATTTATACCCTCTGCTATGGTTTGTCCATCAGATTCAATAGATACGAAGTTATTAGCGATTAAGGCAGTATCTGTAATAGAAGCAGTATCCATTTGGGTGTTAAAATAATTGTTTATATTAATACCCACTCCACTCATCAATTCGATCTTATTACCAACGATTTCCAATTGTTTTTCAGGATATTCAATTTGAATAGCATTGTAGCCTAATCCTTGTAGATTTAATTGGATGATATTTTTACTTACTTTAACATTTTTAAAGGCTCTAACATAGATACTTCCCAAAGTTTGCTTTTCAAAGATATTATTCATAATAAAGATATTACTATCCTTTTCTTCTTGGAAGTAGCCAGGTATTTTAATAGCATAATTTCCGTAAATAAAGTGGTTATCTTTAATAGTTAGTGTCGAGGCATTTAGACCTTCTGTTATATAACTAATATCTGATGTGGTAACCAGTCCATAAGTTTCGTAAGTATTTTGTCCTAAATCAAAAGTACAATTAACAATTTGATTAAAATTACTATGATTACGTAACGCAATGCCATAAAACCCAGTTCCGTAATAACTTGCTTGATTCAGCTTTATGGTAAGACTATCAATAATGATATGTTGACTACCATTTAAATCAATTCCAATACGATTATTAGCGGTTGGGCTAATCAAAAAGACCGTAGCCATACCAGCACCCTTTATTCGAAGGGTATTTGTAGCAGAAGTACCGGATATATTTCCAATTGAAACCTGCTCAATATAAGTACCCGGCTGAATATTTAAGGTAACCGGCCCCGAAATTCCACAATTGTTCAGTCGGTTTATAGCCGTTTGTAGGTTGGGGAAATCAGCTCCACTACTTCCTACAGAATAATTCCCTGACAAAGGATTGCAAACTAAAATATCAGTTCTAATAGTATCATTAAACGGAAATAAATCGAGGTTTGAATGCACGGCAAAAACACAATGGTAAACCCCATCCGTTAACATATTGGCATTGGTAGAAAAGACATGGGTCAACTCACTTTTGGCAGCTAATGTATCGTTAATAGCCTCTGCAACAAAGCTTGTACCTCCATTGATAGAATAGCTAACATAAAAATTACTCAAAGCTGAGCTGCCAAAATTAAAAATTTTAAACGAAATAGGTTGACTACTATTAGGTGTTATCGAGGTAAAAGGGGATGGAGAAACAATTCCACTAATTCCTAAATCATGAGTGTAGCTTTGCACCATGAATTTTACAATAGGTCTTTGATTAATTATTGAGCCTGAGGTGGCGGGAAAGTTAGGATCAGTAAAATTATAAGCACATGAAGCACCAATAGAAACCCCAAAACTTGGATAATTATTAATGTAAGACCCATCATGATTTTCATAAAGCACTAAAAGATTTCCCACCCCGCCATAATAGAATGGAGTGGTTAGCTGTATATCATGATAGCCCGTGGTGCTCCAGTCAATAGTTCCGTCAAATACTTTTACCGCATTCTGGTTTATAGTATTATAATAATTGGCATCAGTGACGTCAGTATCATTAGTTATTACAAAATAGATTTTTTGATTATTCATCGAAGCAATTCCCGATAAAGAAGATACATAAAAACCAATTGAGCTTATATTACCAAATTGACCTCCAAATTCAGAAGCTCGATATATTTGTCTTGACCAACCATAATTATAATATCCATAAGTGGGAACCGTTGATAATGAGCTAGCTTCCGTTCCTATAAATACTGGGGTTTGAGCAGAAATAGCTGACGGATAGAAGAATATGCTTAGCAGCAATAACCATAAAATCTTGGTAAAATTTTTCATAAGGCTTTGAAATTAATAGTTTGCTATTTAAATCTGTTTTGGGGTTTAATTGGAAAATATTTACTCAGCGAAGATACATTAAAACAAATCAAGAATTAATTCTTATTCTTATTTGTAATTTATCTAAACAAGATGCATATAAACATAAAAGCAACGCTTATACATTTATATATTTGATATACAAATATTTAAAAATACAACTAAGTCAGTTTAACAAAAGATTAAAGGATAAAAACAGGTAAAACCCTTAGATATTTCAGGTAAAAAATCAGCAGCCCTGCTTCCTAACAGACAGGAATTTCATCCGAAAGCATAATTCTGATAAAATCTATAGTTTAAAAGCAATTACCAAAAAAAATGGTCGTCAAATTGACGACCATCTTCAGAAATATTGGTTGAATCGAGCTTATACTAGATTCATTCCATCAAATACATCCATCACTGATTTAACTGCTTTTGAACTTGCAACAAGGTCTGCCATTTCCACTTCATTCAAATCAATGTTAATGATTTGTTCGATGCCATTACGACCTAATCGAACTGGAGATCCTAAGTAAACGCCTTCTTGACCCCATTCACCATTTAACTGCACGCAAACAGGGAAGACATGATTTTGATTATTAACAATCGATTCAACCATTTGAGCAGCGGCTGCACCTGGAGCATACCAAGCAGAAGTACCGAGTAATTTCACGATTTCGCCACCACCATTTTTAGTCCGATTAATAATTGCCTCAAGTTTATCTTCGGCAATTAAACTAGTAACTGGAATACCAGCAACCGTAGTGTAACGAGGAAGTGGAACCATCGTATCTCCATGTCCACCCATCAACAACGCTTGAATATCATTTGGCGCTACATTGAGTTCTGTAGCTAAAAAAGCTTTATACCTAGCGGTATCTAAGATACCGGCCATACCAAAAACTTTATTAGCGGCTTTACCCGAAGCTTTATGTGCAGCATAAGTCATCACGTCCAAAGGATTTGAAACAACAATAATAATTGCTTCTGGAGAAAACTCCATTACTTTAGAAACCACCTCAATCATGATTTTAGCATTGGTAGAAATAAGGTCATCACGTGACATACCAGGTTTGCGAGGTAAGCCAGAGGTAATAACTACCACTTCAGATCCGGCAGTCTTAGAATAGTCATTAGTATAGCCATTTACGCGAGTATCAAAATGATTAATCGCAGCAGCTTGCCAAATATCCAAGGCTTTACCTTCAGCAAAACCTTCTTTAATATCAATTAAAACTACTTCATCGAGGAAGTTTTTTTGAGCAAGTACATCGGCGCAAGTTGCTCCAACATTACCAGCTCCAACAACGGTTACTTTTTTCATATTGTAATTTTATATTATTGCTTAAATTTATTATTTCTTTTCAATACCTGCCGACTTCATCAGCATTTCTGTAGTCACTGATTTTGGTCTTTCGAGTGAGTAACCTAGTGCTCTATCCCAAACTATGTTAGAAAGAACCCCTAATGCACGTCCGATAGAGAATAGAACAGTGTAGAAATCATATTCATGAACATCGTAATACCACTGTACAACACCAGAATGTGCATCAACGTTTGGCCAAGGATTTTTAGCTTTACCATGTTCTCTTAATACATCAGGCACCACTTCGTACAATCTGCTAACCAATTGGAAAAGCTCATCATCTGGCATATATTTCAAGCAGAAATCTCTTTGTACAGAATATCTTGGGTCAGTTTTTCTTAATACGGCGTGGCCATATCCAGGAATTACTTGTCCACTATTCAAAGTGTCCCAAACATATTTTTTCATTTCTTCGGTAGATGGTACTTTGAATCCCATTTGCTCTCTCAAACCTTGTAACCAACGTAAAACTTCTTGATTGGCTAAACCATGTAGTGGACCAGCCAAACCATTGATCATTGCAGAAGTAGCATAGTAAATATCACTAAGAGCACTAGCAACCAAGTGGCCAGTATGTGCGCTTACGTTTCCACTTTCGTGGTCAGCATGAATAATAAAATACATTCTAGCAACATCGTCATAAGGTTTTGCCTTACCCATCATATAGGCAAAATTAGCACCTAAATCAAGACTTGGATCGGGGAAACGATGACCTTTACCTTTATTATATAGCTTATTATAAATGTATGCACCAATCAAAGGCATTTTGGCCATCAAGTTAGTGGCATCCTCGTAGGTGGAATCCCAATAATCATTCTTATTGATACCTTCACGATAACGAATATTAAATAAGGATTCGCGTTGTAAGGTCATTACTGCTGCTGATAAAATTGCCATTGGATGGCTTTCGCTAGGAAATGCATCAATAACATCCCAAACATAATGAGGTATAGTTCTACGATTATTAAAATCAATTAAAACCTCTTTCATTTCTTCTTGGGTTGGAATTTCACCTGTAAGCAATAAGTAATACAAAGCTTCTACATATGGAAATTCTGCTCCAGCGGGTTTAGGTAATTTTTCAAAAACTTCGGGTAAAGTGTAACCGCGATAACGAATTCCTTCTAAAGGATCGAGGTAAGAAATATCAGTAACCAAGCATTTGATGTCACGCATACCGCCAATTACTTGGGATATAGTTACCTGATCAATTACTACTTCTCCAAATTCTTTATTCAAGCGAGCAGTAATAGGGCGTTGCTCTTGAATTTTTTCATACAATCTTCTTTTAAGTACACTCATAGATATTTGTTTTAATGTGTTTATGGTTTGTGTTAGTCTTTTTGACATTTGCCAAAAATAGCTTTTGTTTATCGTACCTTTGTTTCGAGTCCACAGATTTTTCCATTGCAAATTAAACTTCTTTGATGACTTAAAGTAGTTTTAATCAATTCTATGAACCGCGACAAAGTGAGTTTTCATTAGTCGTTTTTTCGTAAATATTTAAAAAACTTATTGCGTTTGTTAAAGTTTTTAATCTCTTTGAAAACTCAACAAGTATACCTATTTGATTATTAAACTGTTAAGTTCAATCGGTACATTTAGTATCATTTATTTAACGAAGTCACTAAAATAGGTAATTCGATAGAATAATCCAATGAATAATAATGATAAAAAATCTTTTTTTAAAACTGATAAATGTTGGTTAATGTAGCTTCTATGGTCAAAGCCATTGATGAGCAAAAGGCTTTAACAAAAAAAGGGCTACCTTTTGGCAGCCCTTTTTGATCGTTTTATTGAGGGTTGGACTACAATTCAGCTTTTTGAGCATCCACCACAGCAATTGCAGTCATATCAACTATTTCGCGAACTGAACTCGAAAGTTGGAGTACATGAATTGGTTTTTTCAAACCCATCACAATCGGGCCGATAGCTTCAGCATGTCCAATCTCCTGAAGGGTTTTGTATACCGCATTTCCAGCATCTAAAGATGGGAAAATCAAGGTGTTGACATTTCTATTTCCTAGTTTTGAAAATGGATAGCGGTCAATTCGTAGATCCTTGTTCAATGCAAAATTTGCTTGCATTTCACCATCAACAATTAGCTCAGGATGCTCTCGGTGTAATCTGTCAACTGCATTAGAAACTTTGGTTGAATTAGATAATCCAGAAGATCCAAAATTGGAATATGAAACCATAGCAATGACAGGATCAATACCAAATGTTTTAACTGCATCAGCAGCTAATAAGGTAATATCCACTAAATCATTTGCCGATGGATCAGCATTTACCGTAGTATCAGCAAAGAAATAAGGTCCTTTTTTGGTATTCATGATGTACATACCAGCAATTTTTCCAAACCCATCTTTTTTATTAATAATTTGTATTGCTGGACGAATTGCATCTGGATATTTAGTGTTAATACCAGAAATCATTGCGTCAGCATCGCCTGCTTCCACCATGGCCACGCCATAGTAATTTCTGTCAAACATTAAACGCTCTGATTCGCGTTTAGAAACTCCTTTACGACTTCGTTTAGCATACAACATATCGGCATAAGCCTGACGTTTTTCAGCAAATTCTTTAATGGTATTATCAATAATGCTAATCCCTTCTAATTCAAGATTGAATTTAGCAGCTAAATCACGAATAGTAGATTCATGACCAATTAAAATTGGAATAGCAATACCGTCGTGTTTCACTTGGATCGCCGCTTGAATTATTTTAACGTCATTGGCATCAGTATAAACCACCCGTTTAGGATTATGCTTTGCCTTATTATAAATAGAGCGCATGATAGTATGGTCAATTCCCATACGTTGACGCAATCGGGATTTATACTCGTCCCAATCAGTGATAGGATTATTAGCAACTCCGGAATTCATTGCGGCTTCAGCTACTGCCGGCGATACGTATTCAATTAGACGAGGATCGAAAGGAGTTGGTACTATATATTCTCTTCCAAAACTCATGCTAGTTTTGTTATAAGCCTTTTTAACCACATCAGGCACAGGCTCTTTAGCTAATTGTGCTAAGGCTCGAACGGCTGCAATTTTCATTTCTTCGTTGATAGCTGTGGCTCTAACATCCAATGCTCCTCTGAAAATATAAGGAAAACCAAGCACATTATTAATCTGATTTGGATAATCGGAACGACCAGTTGCAAAAATTAAATCTGTGCGAGTGGCTAAAGCGTCTTCATAAGAAATTTCAGGATCTGGATTGGCCATAGCGAACACGATAGGATTTGGAGCCATGGAGGCTAGCATTTCTTGCGACATTGCTCCTTTAGCCGATAAGCCGAGAAACAAATCAGCCCCCTTCAAGGCATCTTGCAAAGTAACCATGTCTGTTTCTCTCGCAAACTCAAGTTTTGCGGAGTTGAGGTCGGTTCTTTTGGTCGACAATACTCCTTTGCTATCACACATTATCACATTTTCGGGCTTAACCCCCAAAGCAATATACAAGCGAGTACAAGCAGATGCAGAAGCGCCGGCTCCACTAACCACCATTTTCAGAGTAGCAATATCCTTTCCAGTGAGTTCTAGTGCCGACAGCAAGCCAGCTGCCGAAATGATAGCAGTTCCATGTTGGTCGTCATGCATTACGGGGATATCAAGGGCTTCTTTTACCCTTTGTTCAATTTCAAAACACTCAGGAGCTTTGATATCTTCGAGGTTGATACCACCAAAAGTTGGAGCAATTTGGATAACTGTTTCTACCAGTTTATCAATATCGCGGGTTGAAATTTCAATATCAAAAACATCAATATCGGCAAAAATCTTAAAGAGTAAACCTTTACCTTCCATGACCGGCTTACCAGCTTCAGCGCCAATATTTCCCAATCCTAAAACCGCAGTTCCATTTGAAATTACCGCTACCAAATTACCTTTATTGGTATATTTATAAACGTCGGATGGATTTTTTTCAATTTCCAAACAAGGATAAGCTACCCCTGGAGAGTAAGCTAAGGATAAATCACGCTGAGTTGAATAAGGCTTTGTAGGAATTACTTCCACTTTCCCTGGTTTTCCACTGGAATGATAATCTAGTGCATGTTGTTTTAACTTTTCGTCCATTTTTGTCTTATTTTAAAATATGTTTTAGTAATGTATTTATTCAATAATAGAGAGGCATAAATCGTCAAAAAACCCTATATTTTACAAAAGAATTTTTCCAAACTATATTTTAACACCCTCTCTTTTCAATTAATCCACAAAGTTAACGAATTAGCGACAATAAAAAACAAAATAAAAGCCTAAAAAAACAATATATTGGAAGTAAATATTTTCAATTTCCGAATTATTTGCCATGGCATTTTGGCACAAATTACTGTGCAAAAAATACCTTATAATGTATTACTTTTATGGTTAATTTTTTATCATCAGTTATGAAGAAACTTATAATTTTAACTGGGGCAGGGGTAAGTGCAGAAAGTGGAATCATCACCTTTCGTGAAATGGGCGGATTATGGGATAAATACAGCATAGAAGAGGTTGCAAGTCCACAAGCCTGGAAAAAAAATCCTCAGTTGGTGTTAGACTTTTATAACACCAGACGCAAACAACTCCTTGATTCGCAACCAAATGCAGCACATCGTGCCTTAGTAGATTTAGAGCGCAAATATGAGGTGCATATTGTCACCCAAAATGTAGATGATCTACATGAACGAGCTGGTTCAACCAAAGTGCTTCATTTGCATGGGGAATTAATGAAGGTTCGCAGCGAAAAAAACGAGAAACTAATTTCAACGCTAAACGGATGGGAATTAAAACTAGGCGACAAAGCCGAAGATGGCGAGCAGTTGCGCCCGCATATTGTTTGGTTTGGCGAAGCTGTGCCCATGATTAATAATGCAGCCAAATTGGTTAAAAGTGCTGATATTATGATAATTATAGGCACTTCACTTTCTGTTTATCCTGCAGCAGGACTTTTATTTGAAGCCTCAAAGTCTTGTTTGAAGTATTACATAGACCCAATCGCTGAAACACAATTTCTACCCGGCATTGAATTAATTTCCAAAAAAGCTACGGAGGGAGTTCCGCATTTGGTAGAACAACTTTTAAAATAGCTGAATTTAAAAAAAATAGAGTAACTTTTGGACATTGTTCGACGTCACAGTTCCAATTCGATGCAATATTTTAATACTAAATCACTAAGGTTATGAATTTAAAGAACTTACTTATCGGAATAGGTTTAGCCCTTGCAATCTATTTAATTTTACCATTGCACCACTTAACCAGTCAGCTAAATGGGAATGGCACGATTAAAAAAGAAATTAGAAAAACAGATTCTTTTATTGGAATTGATGTCAGCAATGCTTTCAATGTAATCCTAATAAAAGGTGACACCCAAAAAGTAGAAGTGGAAACTGATGGTAATATCCTAGAAAATATTAAAACCGAAGTAGAAGACGGGATCTTAGAAGTCAAGGTGAAAGGACTGATTTCGCACCTTTCGGTACTTAATGTACGCATCACAAGTCCCACCCTTCAATCCATAGACTTAAGTGGAGCCTGCGTTTTACGTTCATCAGATCGATGGGAAAACCATGATTTAGAAATTGAGCTAAGTGGAGCTAGTGAATTAACTATGTTTATTAGAGCTCAACGATTAGACGTAGATTTAAGTGGTGCGTCAAGCATAATTTTAGAGGGCTCTGCTAGCAAGATGGAGATGGATCTTTCAGGTGCTAGTACATTTGAAGCGCCACATTTAGAAGTTAATCAGGCGGAAGTGGAATGCAGTGGTGCTTCATCAGCCAAAGTGTTTGTTACTGAGAAACTGCAAGGAAAAAATACTGGAGCCTCTCATATAACCTATATTGGTAATCCTACTCAAGTCAATATTGAAAGTTCAGGGGCGGCAAGCGTAGACAGAAAATAGATTTAGTGACTATATTTGAAACAAAATTACCACTAATCTATTGTTCAGGCTTATTTTGAAGTGCCCTGTATCGCATGCGGGCTTCCACTGTAAACAAACTACCCTGATATTCAAGGATAATTTGCTGATAAAGAGTCTGAGCACGCTGCTTTTCTTCAAAAACATAATCAAACAACCTAGCCCGTTCTATCAGCGCATTATCCGCTAAACTACCAAATCGATTATATTCAAACGTTTGAGCCAGTAAACTATCCGCCTTCGAATATTCTTTTAAATCTTTGGCAATCATCGCTTTTTGAAAATAAGCATCGTCAATAATTGGATCATTTGGGAATAGACTAATCAGCGTATCCATGGTTTGAATTGCTCGTTTGTACTGCTTTTGATAGGTTAGCAATTCAGCACGAGCATAAATTGAAAGCGCATCATAACTACTATCAGGGCTTATATTTTCGGTAATGCGCAAGTACAAATCCAGTGCATCATTGGCAATCAACTTAGAAGTTGCCCCACTCAATACTTTCAATTGCACTTTCGCCCATTCCATTTCACCAACAAAATAAAAAAACTTAGCTACTTTATACTTAGCCTCAAAACCAACGGGTTCATTTTTAAAAGCCTTTTCCACTTGTTTATATAATAAACTTGCCCCCCATTTTTCACCTGAAAAAAGCATCATATCCGCTAACATTAGCTTTGCTTGAGCTTTTGATTCGGCTTGCACATTGGGCATACTTTCAATCGGGATTAGATTTTGCTTGGCGAGTTCAATTTTATCTAAATAAAAAGCCTGCAAGTACGACAAATTAATCATCATCAGCACGGTGGTACTATTACGACCATATAAGTCGATTTTTTTCAAATATTCGGATTCCAAAACAACCAATTCATTGGTTTGAAAATTCTTCTGAGCAGTAATTTTCATAAATTTAGCTTGCAAAATATTGATATCTGCAGCGTTATAAAAATTGCTCTTATTTCCCATGTCTAATATCACTTGATAAGCATCCACCGCCAAGGCATATTGTTCGTTCGACATCAGAATATTAGCAAGCTCGTAAACCCTATTACCTCCATCATTGAATTGCCGTCCTAGCGCTTTGGCTTGAATTAGTGCCAAGTCATACTCTTTGCGCTGAATTGAATACCAATATAAAAATTCTGAATATAAAGTTTTATTTGGATACTTTTGTGTTCGTCGAATTAACTCAGCTCTAAGCGATTCACTCAAACTTTCTTGACTTGGGTCAGAAATTATCATCTGCAGTCTTGATTGCACTTGATTCAGATAAGAGTCTGAGAGGTCCGCCAAATCTAAATATTCTGCCATCATAGCCTCTAAGTCGCCCATTTTGAAATAGAGATCTGCTAACTCCATATTCAAAGGCTGATCATTAAAATCCTTTTTGGCTTTTTGTAAAGTTTTCAAAGCAAACTGATTCTGGTTACGAACCATAAAAGCATCCGCCAGAGACAAGGCCTCTGCCCTACTCTTTCCACCATTTTTAGCAAGCTTCTCGTAAATTTTTTGAGCCTTTTCCCCATTACCTGATTGCTGAAGCACATAAGCCTCCTCCACCTGATATTTAAGCTGTCCAGGATTTTTTTTTGCCACTTGATTTACAAAACTTTTTGCCGTTTTATAATCCTGCATGGCAAGCAAACAATCTAGATAATAATTATAGAAATATGGGCTTGGTTTGCGTTGGTATATTCCTTGATAGAGTTCAGCTGCCTTATTATATTCTTGATTTTGAAAATATTGCAAAGCAAGCTGCTCATCCACTTCCGTTTGGGCTTGACTATTCAATACGGATAACAAGAGTAGTAGAAGCGTCAAAACATGGACTCCTATTGATTGTTTACCATTAAACACAGCTCTATTCACCTTAATCAATCCACTCAAAACCTGTATAAGGCACTAGAGCTTTAGGAATTCTGATTCCACTTTCAGTTTGATTATTTTCGAGTAAGGCAGCCACAATTCGAGGCAAAGCCAAAGCACTGCCATTAAGGGTATGTGCCAATTGCATCTTACCAGAGTCATCCTTATATCTGAGTTTCAAACGATTGGATTGAAAACTCTCGAAATTAGATACCGAGCTAACCTCTAGCCAACGCTCTTGAGCAGCCGAAAACACTTCCATATCATAAGTCAA
The DNA here is from genome assembly GCA_020718275.1 of Draconibacterium orientale. Classification (GTDB taxonomy): domain Bacteria; phylum Bacteroidota; class Bacteroidia; order Bacteroidales; family UBA1556; genus UBA6267. The sequence goes on along the minus strand of DYSI01000035.1, from coordinate 3,326 downwards.
AGCAGAGGTGAAACTCATATCACCACCACAAAGACGGAGCACTCGATAAGGTAATTCGAGCTGAACCAGTAATGACTGCACATGCACGCTCATTTCTTCAAGTCTGGCGTATGAGTTTTCGGGATGTTCTACCACAACAATTTCAACTTTATCAAACTGATGAAGGCGATTTAATCCACGGACATCCTTGCCATATGATCCTGCTTCGCGACGAAAACATTGAGAGTAAGCAGTGGTTCGAATCGGAAATTCGTTTTCATTTACGATCACATTTCTGAAGATATTGGTTATCGGAACCTCCGCAGTGGGAATTAAGTAAAGATTATCAACGCCTACATGATACATTTGCCCTTCTTTATCAGGTAGTTGACCTGTTCCATATCCTGAGTCTTCATTAACCATCAAAGGAGGTTGCACTTCTTGAAATCCCGCTGCAACTGCTTGATCCAAGAAAAAATTTATTAAAGCTCTCTGCAAACGTGCCCCCTTTCCTTTGTAAACGGGAAAACCAGCACCAGTAATTTTGGTACCTAGTTTAAAATCAATAATATCATACTTTTCTGCTAATTCCCAATGAGGCAACGAATTTTTTGGCAATTGGGGGATATTTCCCCAATTCTTAACTATTTCATTATCCTCGGCTGAATGGCCAGCGGGCACCGAACTATGAGGCAAGTTAGGAACTTTAAGCAGCATTTCAGTAAGATATGATTGTGTTTTATCTAATTCTTCGCTGAGTTGCTTCGACAAATCCTTCAAATCAGCAGTGAGCTGTTTCTTTTCGTTGGCTAATTGGGTTTGACCACTCTGGTACAATTGGCCAATTTCCTTCGCGATTTTATTACTTTCGGCGAGGGTATCGTCTAACTTCTTTTGTAAGTCTCTGCGACTATCATCGGCAGCAAGAATACTGTCAATCAAAGACAAATCCTTAAAATTTTTTTTCTGAAGAGCAAGAACTACTTCCTCCTTATGATCACGGATATAGGGTACTAAAAGCATAATTATTATTTGAAATTAATTGAATGCAAAGGTATAATTATTTAGGAAGTCGCAGCAGTATTTGAATTTTGTTGAATAACACAAAAAAAAAAGGAAGCCCATACGAAAATCGTATTGATGCTTCCTTTCATTTAAGACTGAAAATCAGTCAGAACAGCCTTAGTAAACTACCATTGCTTTTTAGATCTCCGTTGCTTAGAGGAATCTTTTTGAAAATCGCCTCTGGGTTTTGGTTTTGGTTTTGCTTCCGCTGGTTTAGGATTTTCGGAGGGTTCAGCCAAAATCTCAACACCACGATGGGTTAAGCCATTAATTCCTTCAAGGACTTTCTTGCTAAATTTGGATTCTACTTCAAAAAACGAAAACTTTTTTAGTATTTCAATCTGACCAATCGGCACACTCAAATCAGGAGTTGCTTTATTAATCAAACTGATTAAAGTACCAGGATTAACAGCATCCTTGGCGCCAATATTTACATAAAATCTTTGGAACTTAGTATTAGAAGCTCTGTCCCTTTTAGGATTATCACGGTCTGAACCAGAACGTGCGCTAGGACTTCTATCGGATTTACGATCAGATCCACTACGATAAGACCCTTCACGGTCTGAACCTCTGGAGGAACGTTCCCGACCATAATCACCTCTTTGCCCACGATCTTTACCATAGCCATCACCTCGCTCACGTGAATCGCCATGACTGCTAACGTTCAAATCTTTAGCATTTTTATAGTAGTCCAAGAAACGAGTGAATTCTGTTGCCACAAAACGTTTAATTACCTCCTCTTTGCTCATTGATTCGAGTTTCTGATATATCACATCCATGAAATTATCTATTTCAGCATTGGATAAATCAACTTCTTCGAGGTGTGAAACCAAATTCATTAATTGAGTTTGGCAAATATCCCTACCACTAGGAATGTCTTTGAGGACGATTTTTTTACCGATTAACTTTTGAATATCTTGAATTTTACGATTTTCGCGAGTATGAATAATAGAAATAGCCACGCCATTTTTGCCAGCTCTTCCAGTTCTTCCTGAACGGTGCACATAAACTTCAGCTTCATCGGGCATACTGTAATTGATAACATGCGTGAGGTCATCAACATCCAAACCTCTAGCGGCAACATCCGTTGCTACCAATATTTGAAGGTTACCGATTCTAAAACGTTTCATCACGGTTTCGCGTTGGGCTTGTGACAAGTCGCCATGAAGAGCGTCTGCATTATAGCCATCACGAATTAATTTATCAGCCACTTCTTTGGTTTCTTGACGCGTACGACAAAAAACGATTGCGTAAATACGAGGGTTGATATCTGCAATTCTTTTTAGGGCAGCATATTTATCTTTGGCATTTACCATATAAGCAAAATGCTCAATATTTTCGGCACCCACATTCCGTTTTGAGACCGCAATTTCTTTTGGTTGATACATGTAATTTCTGCTTATTTGCACAATTTCAGCGGGCAAAGTAGCTGAGAATAAAAGAGTTTGACGTTCAGATGGGGTAGTTTCTAGAATACCATCCAATTCGTCTTTAAAGCCCATATTGAGCATTTCGTCCGCTTCATCGAGAACCAACCATTTTATTTGGTCGACAATTAGCTTTTTGCGATTAATTAAATCCAAAACGCGCCCGGGAGTACCGACCACTATTTGTGCACCGCGGCGCAAAGCAGCAATCTGTGTTTCGGCAGAAGCCCCACCATATACTGCTACAATATTAATGTGATTAAGTAAACTAGCGTATTTTTCTAGTTCGTTAGTGATCTGAATTGCCAACTCTCGGGTTGGCGACAAAATAAGTGCTTGAACGTAAGGTCTTGCCGAGTCTAGCATATCAATGATAGGCAAACCAAAAGCGGCTGTTTTTCCGGTTCCTGTTTGGGCATTAGCAATTAAATCGTTTTTTGATTCCAAAATAAATGGAATACATTCGGCCTGAATAGGCGTAGGTTTACTGAAACCCATCTTTTCAATGGCCTCAATAATTTGCGGCTTCAGGCCGCTTTCTTGAAATGAAATCATATATAAATTTGAAAATGAAAAGGCAATACTTTCGATAAGTTTAGCCCTGTAAAATTTGCGGCAAAAGTACTCTTATTTAGCACACTAACAGATTTAATTCTTGAAAAAGAATTATTTAGCTTTTTACTGTGTTTTTTCATTTTGCTGCCGTTTTTATTATAGGCTTCAATTCATCTTGGCTTTGGTGGTTGAGCCTAAACTTTATGAGACAAATGCGTATCATTGATTAATAAACCTCTTCCGAAATTTTGCTCAAAACTGGAAGAGTAGACTACTAATAATTTGTATTGAGCAAAAAAA
>DYSI01000034.1 GCA_020718275.1 Draconibacterium orientale | reverse complement strand
GAAATAGACAAGCTGCTTCCATTAAACTTGGAGATGTAGTTTACCGAAGGGATACATCTGTCTTTCATTCGATGGGAGTAAAAATATATCTTAATACACAAAAAAGGGTAATACTTTATAAAGCTGGACAAGCTATTTACAGCAGGGGGGTAGCTATTGCAATTAATTTATTATAAGGACTATAGACTTGTTTTTCTTCAAATGTATTCATTGGGTTGAAAACTGATTCACAGGCAAAAATTAGCAGGAACCTAGCGATGCAAAAACAAAAAAAAGAAGCGTTGGAATTTTATGAATATGAAACTATTTTCTCACGGTAACATGGTAGCAAGCTGATTTTACTTCTCTTAGCACAAATATTTTATGTGCTTTTTGATAGTCGAATAAAATACTTTCAATCATTTCTTGTAACTTGGGGTTGAATTCCTTTACGCCATTAAAACGTACATAACTAATATCAAACGATGCGCCATAGCTATGGGTACTAATTCCTTTGGTAGCATTGATATTGGTTTTGCGTAGTTTACTTTGAAGGGAAAGCGGACGGGTGAGACTAGTGACCATAAAGTAATCACCATCATTGGCTGTTTCACTAAAAGCTACACCAATTTCTTTTAAAATATTATAGGCCGCTTTATTGAGTACTGCTTTGCTATGCGTAAGCTCATGAATTTTAAAACCTTGGTTTGCTTTTACTTTTACGAGTTTACCAGCCCTAATTTGCTGATTTATTTCGTTTTCATTGTCAATAATACCTATACCAAAAGAGGCGGCAGCTAATCGATGTAAATCGTATTTGTCGTTTTTTAGTCTCACATATCGGGTGTACTTTCTGGTCTTTCTAATCTCTTTGGTGACCTTTTCAACGACAACTTTTGTTTCCTTTGGCTTCTCGGTTTTTGATAAAAACAATAATGAAGTGGTGAGGATAAAAACAATAGACCAAAATAGGATGTTTTTATAGGGTTTAAGGCTCAGGAAAATTGATTTAACCATGTGTGTTAGTGATAAGTAAGTGAACAAAATTCTATCTTTCACAAAGCTAGTTCTTTAAATTGCCTTTTTTGGAGTTACTTTGGAATTAGTTTTTAACAATTTTATACACGAAAAAAGTTGATTTTAAGGTGATAAAATTCTATGTAAAGAACTTAATATTAGTAATTTAGCTTATGTTTTCCTTTTCTGCTTTTTTGCGGCTGGAAATAAAATATTATTGAGAATCAATCGATAGCCAGGCGAATTAGGAAATAAATCCAAGTCGGTTGGCGGATCACCAACCAAATGTCGATAATCCTCGGGATCGTGGCCTCCATAAAAAGTCCATGTTCCCTTGCCAAATTCCCCGTGGATATATCTTGCTTCGTTTAGTACTTTGTTTTCACCCATTATCAAACTTCCGGCTTTAAGGGTGTTTTTTTCAAAAGCGGTAGTTTGTCCGTAAAATCCTTTGATAATTGAGGTGTGATTTTGACAAAGCATGCTGGGAACTGGATCCCATTTAGCTGAAAAATCGAACAGCGTGAAGAAATCATTACTCTCATTAACAACCAATTGACGTTTATTTGGGTCAATGTCAATGGTTGAAATTTCATATTCGTAGGGATTCTGGCTAACCTTAAAATTGTGAAATGCAAAGCATTTATTATAATCTAACAATTGGTTTGCTTTGAGATTTGCAGGATCATGATCGAATGCTTCGGGACAAATATCAATACCCTCGGCACTTAATGCTACATCATAACTATCAGGAGCTGAACACATCGCAAAGAGAAAGCCTCCGCCACTTACAAAGTCTCTGATTTTTTGGGCAACGGCTAATTTTAGCTGCGAAACTTTATTATAGCCCAATCGCTTGGCCATATCTTCCGAAATGCGCTCTTGCTCCTGATACCATGCTTGGTTGCGGTAATTAGCCCAAAATTTACCATATTGACCGGTGAAATCTTCATGATGCAAATGTAGCCAATCGTAAAGTGGTAATTTTCCCTCCATTACTTCTTCATCATAGATAATTTCGTAGGGAATTTCTGCATAAGTTAAAACCATAGTTACTGCATCATCCCACGGTTGTTTGTTTGGAGGTGAGTACACAGCAATTTTAGGTGGTTTTTGGAGTTTTACTAAATCCATATTGGTAGTTGGCTCTGCTATTTCAGACACTATTGCAGTACTTTGACTATTGCTAATTATTTGATAACTAACCCCTTTAATTTTACAATCTTGCTCAATACTCGCATCATAAAGCATCATAAAGCTTCCGCCCCGATAATTAAGTAGCCAATCCACTTCAATATTATTTTCGAGTGCTTTGAAAGCTACACCATACGCTTTTAAGTGATTTTTTTGTCCTTCAATATCCATTGGAATCAGCAAATAATTTGCGCTAGAAAACAAACTATACAGCAACAGTACAAATATAATCAGTGGTTTACGCATTAGCCCAAATGGGTAAGTAAAGCTAAAATGGGGGTGCATCATCTTCTTGGATTGGCGGAAAATTCATGGGTTCATGCTCTATTTCATCCGGCAATTCGTTCATCTTTGATTGTAAAATGGTGGGTGAAGAATCAAAAGCCGTATTTGGACTCATGCCTGTATTGACGGAATAATCCATGTTTTGACCAAATAAATTGGTGAAATTGGTGAATTTAGCTAAGGAATTGATGAATTGAATAGGAATATCTTCTAGCGCTCCATTTCGGTGCTTGGCTATGATAAGTTCAGTATATCCACTTGGATAGGCTTCATGCTTATCATTCACTTCAATATTGTAATATTCAGGACGATACAAGAAACAAACCATATCGGCATCTTGTTCGATAGCGCCAGATTCACGCAAATCCGAGAGTTGTGGGCGTTTTGCTGAACCACGGGTTTCAACGGTACGGTTGAGCTGCGAAAGCGTGATTATGGGAATATTTAACTCCTTAGCTAAAGCTTTTAGTGAACGCGAAATGGTGCTAATCTCTTGCTCGCGATTACCTTTGTCATTTCCCGCTGTCATCAACTGGAGATAATCGATAATGATCATCTCAATTTTATGTTGTGCAAATAATCTACGACTTTTGGCGCGTAGCTCAAAAATGGAAAGGGCAGGAGTGTCGTCAATAAATATCTGAGCATTTGTTAGAGCGCCTAGTCTTTCGTTCAGCAGAGTCCATTCAGTGCTGCTGAGGGTACCCTTTTTTAATTTATCGGCGCTGATTTCAGTTTCCGAAGCAATTAAACGGGTAACGAGCTGTACTGCTGACATTTCTAGCGAAAACAAAGCAACCGAGCGTTTATAATCGACGGCAATATTGCGAGCCAAACTAAGTACAAAAGCCGTTTTACCCATACCTGGGCGGGCGGCTAAGATGATTAAATCTGATTTTTGCCAGCCAGAAGTTAAATGGTCAAGTTTATGAAAACCACTAGGTACGCCACTAATATTACCTTCATGTTTGGAGGCTTCTTCGATATTATGCAAAGCTTCCTTCACAACATCTTCCATGTTTAGCGCCGATCTCCTTAGGTTTTTTTCGGCTACTGTAAATAAACTCGATTCTGCTTTATCCAATAGTTCGAGTACATCGGTGGTTTCTTCAAAAGCGTCTTTGATGATTTTTGAAGAGATTCTAATGAGTTCGCGCTGAATGTATTTTTGTTGGATGATTCTTGAATGGAATTCAATGTTGGCACCTGAAGCCACGCGATTGGTGAGTTGCATTAAATAATAGCTTCCTCCAACCAAATCTATAACACCTTGCTTTATTAGTTCATGATTTACAGTCAGCAAATCGATTGGTTCTGATCGACCGAAAAGTCGCTTGATAGCCTCGTAAATATGTTGGTGAGCTTGTTTGTAAAACATATCGGGCTGTAAGATGTCAATCACCTTGTTTACAGCATATTGTTCTAGCATCATGGCTCCTAATACTGCTTCCTCCAAGTCCAAAGCTTGTGGGGGTATTTTACCATATTCCAAAGAGGGAATTCCCTGATTTTGATTGCCAGCTTTCATTTTGGCTATACTACTTACTTTATTTTGTTTTGATTCATCCATAGGAGTGCAAAAATATCTATTTCATTCCTGAAAATCGCGTTCAATCTTGGTATTTTTGAACAATTTTGACTTGTTGGAAAGTTCAGTTAACGAATTGTATATTATTGATTATTAGTTAAATAAATGACTTAACAAGATGTAAAAACTGCTCAGCTTGTTCCATGTGAAGGATATGTCCAGCATTATCAACGGTTTGCATAATAGTCATCGGAAAATGGCGATAAATCTCTTCATGGTCTTCGGGGCGAATGTAGTCTGAATTTCCGCCTTTGAGGAATAAAGTGGGGCCTTCATACAGCTCGTCCTTTTCGTTGACTGGCTTGGTGGCTTTTTCTCTGAATGACTTAGCCAATCCTTGATGATTCAACTTCCATTGATAACCTTTGGGGGTAGGATGTATATTTTTAAGAATAAATTTCACGAGCTTTTCGTTTCCTACCGTTTTCATAAAATAAGTTTCAATTTCCTTGATTGAATTCATTTCGCTAATGGGAGCCGAGGTTAGCGCGTCGAAAATTATCCAATGCTCTGCTCTCAATTTTGCGGCGCGCAAACTCATATCCGCAACAATTAGTTTCGAAACTTTATCGGGATAGGTGAATGCATATTTCATTACCACATGGCCTCCCATGCTGTGACCAAGTAAAATTGGGTTTTGAATATCAAGTTTTTCTATGAGTTTATCCAAATCGTCAACCATTAATTCGAGGCTAAACTCATCAGTATGAGGACTATTGCCATGATTTCGCATATCAGGGATGATAACGCTCCGATTGCTGGATAAATGCTTGCCGATGCTAATCCAATTATCCGACATGCCAAATAATCCATGAATAATTACAATTGGGTTTTGTGGTTTTTCTGGGCTTGTTTGAACTTCAAATGCTCGATAAAATAATTCCATTTTTTGTGTATTGATGGTTGCTTTTGGGTTATGTTTCGTTTTGTTAATGTAGTCTTGTTTATTTGATATTGAATTAGTTAAATTTCAATAAATTAAGTATTTTCTTGATCATTGCTTAATCTACTCCACAGATTTCATTATATTATAGTTTGATAATCGATTTTTCAAATCCTATAAAAAGGCCAATAGGAGGAATCTAATAGCCATTGATTTAGTTGGAGATGGATTGAACATAATGAAATAAATTAAGCCTTAAGTTTCTGATTAAGTGCTTCGTACAAAACAACTCCACTTGCAACAGACACATTGAGCGAGGCAATCTCGCCCACCATAGGGATTTTGGCTTTATGATCGCAAAGCTTGAGATATTCTTCAGAAATTCCGTCTTCTTCAGATCCCATAATGATTGCAGTAGGGAGGGTGTAATTTTGTGCAGTATAGGAAATTTCGGCTTTTTCGGTAACGGCAATTATTTGTAAACCACTGTTTTTTAATAGGTTAATATCGTTTTTAAGATTCAAACTTTTGGCAATAGGCATACGAAGAATGGCACCTGCAGAGGCCTTCACGGCATCACCATTTATTTGAGCTGAATTCTGTGCTGGTATCAAAATAGCATGTACTCCAGTACATTCAGCAGTTCGGGCAATTGCGCCCATATTACGTACATCGGTTATACGATCAAGTATTATAATGAAAGGGGTTTCACCTTTATCATAAATCATGGGCAAGATATTCTCAATATTTTGATATTCTACATTTGAAGTTAGCGCAATAACCCCTTGATGGTTTTTTCGAGTGATACGATTGAGCTTTTCGATGGGTACAAACTGAACAAAGAGGCCAGCTTTTTTGGATTCACGAAGTATAATATGAAGGTTGTCATTTTTTAAACCTTTCATAATTAGTATTTTATCAATTTCTTTTGCCTCGGCTAAAGCTTCTAGTACAGGGTGAATTCCAAAAATAAATTGTTCTTGCATAGCGTAAAAGTTTGTTTTTAAATGGTTTAACCGATGGTAAGCTTAGGCTCGACGGTTTTGCAAACTTACTCAATTTTTGATGGACGCCTATTGCCAAATTGCGGTATTTATCTGGAAATAATAGCGTGTGATCAGGAGTTTAGCAAGGATAAAATCATGTTTTGTAAACAGTTTATATTGTAATTATTTGTTATTCATGAGTATATAATTGTAAGTAAATAATTATTTAAGATAATCCAAGCCTAGGCAAGGATATCAGAATTTGTTCAAGACTCAAATCTTATTCTAATTTAATAGGTTTAATAGGGGTATTATTGACTCAAGGATTGCCTGAGGCAAGTAAATTCTCAAATCATTAAACTAATTGGAATGGATATTCAATTTTGACAAGATAGAGTCCTTGTGCTGGTGCAGAAAAACCGGCTCTTTCGCGATTTTTAGCTTCGATGATATTTCTAAATTCCTGTAAATTAATCTTTTTACGCCCAACATCTACCAAGGTTCCAACAATGGCTCGAACCATGTTTCGAAGAAAGCGATCCGCTTTGATTTCAAAAGTAATAAGATCATCCACTTGTTGCCAATGGGCATGCATCAGATGACAAAGATTGGTTTTTGTTTGTGAATGAAGTTTTGAAAAGCTTGTAAAATCATTGTATTCGAGCAAAATATTCGAAGCTTGGTTCATCAAATCCAAATTCAAATCGCCTTTGCGAATCCAAGCTAAGTCAATCAAGAATGGGTCTTTTTGGGTACTTATCAAATACTGATAAGTTCGGGCAATGGCATCAAACCTTGCATGGGCTGTTTCTTGAACTTCATAGATTTGATGAATAACTACTTCCTTGGAAATTAATGAATTAAGCTTATAAATCAATAAAGGTAGGTCGGTTGTTGGAATTGCATTGGGTAGGTCGAAATGCGCAAAATAATGCTTGGCATGCACCCCTGCATCGGTTCGTCCAGCACCGGTTATCGGAACTTGGATTTGAAAGATAAGTGATAATGCGTTCTCCATAAGTTGCTGAATACTAAGTCCATTAGGCTGCATTTGCCAACCATGGTAATTAGTTCCTTTATAACTTAGTTCAATAAAATATCGCATCAGGGTTTTGGAGGATTAGAGAGTTCTATTGCTTTCTGCATCATAAGTTTAGCTTCCTTTTCCTTTCCCATTTTTGAATAAGTAGCAGCAATATTACTATAAATTTGTGCATTAGGTTCTTTCATCAGGCTCAGTGATTTCTGAAAGAAGAATAAAGATTGTTCAAAATTTCCACGGATTCCTTGCAGTGTTCCTAGATTTTCACAAATACTGAAATTGCTGGGATTTATTTCATAACCTTTTATCAGATAATGTTCAGAAGTCGCTAAATCATTTTTCACACGACCATAGATTTCGCCTAGTTTATTATAGGCTTCATCGTAAGTAGGATAGTCCTGTATTAAATTGTTAAGTATTTGAATAGCAGTATCTACCTGCATTAACTGAAGGTAATTTTCAGCTATATAATAATCAATAATTGGATCGGAAAGAAACTGTTTACAGTATGATAATACCTTCAAAGAGTTGGTATAGTCTTTTTCTTGATACGTCTTAATTGCTAAGCTTCGCAAATTGATTGGGGCATCCTTACGTTCTCCTAGTTCAATACTTTGCTGGTATGCAGTGAAAGCTTGGTTTAACTTATTTTGTTCAAAGTATACATTTCCCAATAGAATATAGGCTTGTACGTATTTCGGATGTATCTTGATTCCTTGCAACAGATACTTCTCAGCCTCTCTGAGTAGCGCTGTTTTTTTGATAGAACTAGCGGTTTTTAAGGCGTTTTCGTAGCTTTTTCCTCCAGCCGATACATTGCATTTTGCCGAATTGCTGCTGACTAATACATCCGTCGTAAAAAGGGTGTAATCATCTTGCCAAGCCTTATTCCGATCAATAGTTTTCAAGGCGAATATGCTGACTAACGGAATACTAATGAGGTAAATGGTTATCAAGGTATGTCTCATCATCTTTTTTGCCAAGGCCAAAATTAAGTAAGCGAGCATAAGGGATAAACCCATGCTAGCTAAAAAAATGAATCGTTCGTTCATGAAAGCGCCAATGCCGACAAATAAATTGGATGAAATGCTGAATATGAGCATATAAAACAACCAGCCATAGGCCACAAAGTTTGAAATTTGGGTGATAAATAGTGTTCGATACAACTGATATACAGCCCAAATAGTAAGACTTAAATGAAATAAAACCGAAAAAATAACCAAGGGATCTGCCCAGTTTTTTAGTCCAAAAGTATAGGGGTAATAGTCGTGGGTTAAGTCTATGGGGAACAGAAACAGTTGAATATAATGCCACCATGAATATAAAATGGTGGCATAATGCTCTCCAATGCTGGCATGTAAAAATGGATTGTTCAGCAATTCGGTGACTTCAACCGATTTAGGAATGCCTAAAAGGCTGAAGCGAAGCAGAAAGTAGGAAGAGGTACTTAAAATTAAAATTGCGGTAAGGCTTATAAATTTGGTGGATTCAAAGCGTCGGAAAAAGAGGATAGAAAGCGGAATTACGGCTAGAAAGGTAATTGCGGTTTCTTTACTTAAAATGCCTAGTAATAGACTTATAAAACTTGCGACGAGATAGCCTTTTTTGGAGGTGTCCCAATATTGAAATGACCAATATAAACTCAGTAAACTAAAAAGAGAAGTTAGCAATAAGTCAAAACTTTTAATATTAGCAACAACTTCTGTATTAAGTGGATGGCTAAGTCCAATTAAAGTGGTTATAAAAGCTAAACTGCTCCATTCTGTTTTGCTTTTTTTGAATAATTTTAGCAGAGTGACAAAAGCAAGAACCATTATTCCAGCAAAAAATAGGGTATTTTGAACATGCCAAAGTTTTGCATTTTCACCCCAAATTTGGTATTGGATGTTGAAAATAATTTGCGAAAGTGGTCGATACCGTCCTCCCGAAAGTAGATTTTTTCCTTCTCCTAAAAAACCAGCAAATGCATCCTGACTTAATATTTTCGGAATCTCTTGGAAGCCACCTTTTGTATAGTTATTATCGAGTATCATCATGGTGTCGTCGAGGGCAAAACCATGCTTCCAAGTGTTGGAATACAGCAAAATACTTAAACTAAAGAGTATAAGCATCTGCCAGTGTTTAGTATTTAATTCTATCTTATTCAAAATCAGGATACAGTAGGTATTTCCTTCTTATTTCTTTAAATTTATCAATATCTTCTTTCCAACCTTCTCTGATTTCATCAGCGGTTTTCCCCTCCATAATTTGAATTCTAAGCTGATCGGTTCCAGCGAGCTTATCAAAATATGGATTGAAGAATTCTGGTTTTGAACCCAGTTGCTTGTAGGCATTTATTATCCAGTCTAACTGCAACTTAGCCATTTCTTTTGCTTGATAGTTATTATAATACTTTAAGCTATATCCTTTGCAAATTTTGCCCTTGTGGAGTGGGCTAGGCGCTTGATTTTGAATTGCTTTTGGGGTAAAACTTGTGTCATTTTCCTTAAATGCCGGATGGCCATATACTTGAAATGGACTCGCAGTGCCGCGCCCAACACTAACGGTAGTTCCTTCAAAAAGGCAAAGGCTTGGATATAAGTTTACTGCGATATGATTGGGCAAATTTGGTGATGGAGGAACAGGCAAATTATATTGCATGCTATGATCATAATTAAGCATTGGAACCACGGTCAAATCAACGGTTGCAATATCAGTCAAACGACCCTCACCATCTAACATTTTGGCATATTCTCCGAGGGTCATTCCATGCACTATGGGCACAACATCCATCCCTACAAATGAATTAAATTCCTTATTCAAAACTGGTCCATCTATATAATATCCATTTGGGTTGGGGCGGTCTAGGATAATTATCTTTTTTCGGTTTTGCACACAGGCTTCCATACATAAATGCATGGTACTCACATAGGTGTAAAATCTAGTCCCAACATCTTGCAAATCGAAAATAAGTATATCAATATCGCGTAGCATTTCCTCGCTTGGCTTTTTGTTGGCTCCATAAAGAGAAATGACTGGTAACTTGGTCTTTGGGTCGATGGTACTGGCAATTTCTTCGCCTGCGCCTGCTTTACCTCTAAAACCATGTTCGGGTGAAAATATTTTCACTACATCTACTTTCAAAGCTAAAAGGGTATCTACCAAATGCTTATGTCCAACCAATGAACTTGGATTGGCAACTATGGCTACTTTTTTATCTTGCAATAATTCTAAATACATGTACATTCTTTCTGCGCCAACGGTCAAAGCAAATTCGTCATGCTCTTGGGCTTGCGCACCGAGTTTTACAGTGATGGTTTGTAATAAACTACATAGTAATACGATAATTAGCAGTGATTTATAATTTTTCATAAAATACATTGAATGGTGTTTATAGATTTGTTGGACAAAAGTAGAGAGTTTTACTGAATGATTGATAAAATGGTTGAAATTATCCTTGAGTATTAAAAAAAGCCATAATTCTTCAATTCTAAGTTCAAATCCGTAATTAAGCGGACATTTTGGGCTGAAATAAAAAAATTGTTTCCGGCAGAATTTAGCCCTAATAAAAGAAAAAATAGTAATCAATTAATTGTTAATCAATTACACCACTCTTTGAATATTGGCACCAAGCAGATTTAGCCTAGTGTCGATATTTTGATATCCACGATCGATTTGTTCAATATTATGAATTGTACTTTTACCTTCAGCCGAAAGGGCGGCAATCAATAAAGCAACCCCTGCGCGAATGTCGGGAGAAGTCATTTCAATTCCTCGCAAAGGGATTTGACGATTGTGACCGATTACGGTAGCACGATGGGGATCGCAAAGGATAATTTGAGCGCCCATATCTATGAGCTTATCAACGAAAAACAAGCGGCTTTCAAACATTTTTTGATGTATAAGCACACTTCCTTTTGCTTGGGTGGCAGTCACGAGTGCAATTGAAATTAAATCTGGGGTAAAGCCTGGCCAAGGGGCGTCTGCAATGGTCATGATGGAGCCATCGATAAATGTCTCAATTTCATATCTATCTTGGGCCGGAATATAAATGCCATCGCCTTGCATTTCCATTTTTATACCCATGCGGCTAAAAACTTGCGGTATCATTCCTAACTCATTATAATTCACATCTTTAATAAGTAATTCAGATTGGGTCATCGCCGCCATCCCGATAAAACTTCCTACTTCAATCATATCTGCCAATAGGGTATGGTCGGTTCCGTGTAAGGTGCTAACTCCTTCAATAGTAAGTAGATTAGAGCCAACTCCTTCAATTTTTGCCCCCATACGGTTAAGCATTCGGCTTAGTTGAATTAGATAAGGTTCGCAAGCTGCATTAAAGATTTGCGTGGTACCTTCTGCTAAAACAGCGGCCATCAAAATATTGGCAGTTCCAGTTACTGAAGCCTCATCCAAAAGCATATAAGCACCTTTAAGACCTTTGGTAGTAATAGAATAGGAGTGATCTTGCATGTCGTAATTGAATTCTGCACCCAATTTATTCAAACCGATAAAGTGCGTATCAAGTCTTCGGCGACCGATTTTATCACCTCCTGGCTGTGGTAAATAGGCTATTCCGAATCGAGCTAATAATGGTCCCATAATCATGACTGAGCCGCGTAAACTTGATGCTTGCTGCTTGAATTCTGCAGTCTTCATATATTCCAAATTGATATTATCGGCTTGAAATGAATAGGCTTCAAAACCAATTTTTTCAACTTTAACGCCTAAATCTTGTAAAAGTGCAGTCAATTTATTCACATCTCTTATATCTGGAATCTTATGAATTGTTATCTTTTCTGCACTTAAAAGTGTTGCACTAATAATTTGAAGCGCCTCATTTTTAGCACCTTGTGGTGTTATTTCGCCCTTGAGTCGAAGTCCACCTTCTATGATAAATTTACCCATGTCTTTACTGTTTTTGATGTTTTGAAATTAGCCTTTTGTTCGTTTATCGTTTTGGCTTAAACTAAATATTATTAACCTGTATTTGTTAATTTAGGAGCTCTCCCTTAGCCAAAAGATCTTCTGTTGGAATGAATGACGCTAAAAAATTGATTTAATTAATCCTAGTATTTCTAAAGCCAGCCATTACTAAAATAAATGTATTGTGCTGAGGATATCAAAGTGAGCAATTTAAAACGGCGAATAGGGAATATGTAGCAATTTTTAGAACTCAGCTCATAATTCCTAATAGATTCATTCGTACTTTCGCAATCCAAATAAATTTATTAATATGCAATACAAAATAGGGGATAGAGTTAAATTTTTATCTGAATCAGGAGGCGGTATTATTCGCAAAATTATTAGTGCAAATCTAGTTTCAGTGGAAACAGACGATGGTTTTGAAATACCAACTTCCACACGCGAAATCTTATTAATGCAATCAGAAACCCCTAGCGAACGCTTATTCGAACGTCAATTTTCTGCCGAAACAAATCGTAAGCAGGAAATTGCTGAAGACATAGAACCAACGATTCAAAAATCGAAAAATGAAACGATAAGTAATCTGATTGTTTATCCTGCGGACCGTAAACCTGATGATTATCAGTTAAGTATAGCTTTTGTTCCTGTGCAACAGAATCTTCCAATCAGTGGCGATTTGAGTATTTATTTGATGAATTTCTCTTCTTACGAGGTTGTTTTTTCCATTCATCATCAGCAACAAAATGCTTTTTATGAATTAAAATCAGGACAGTTGCCGGCTTTCTCTAAATTTTTAATCGCACAAATTCAACGCGAAGAACTTGAATCTTATACCAATGCTCATATTCAATGTCTCATTGTGCAACATCAGAGCAAACGATTAATGGCACCTGTAAGTGTTGATATGCAAATCAAAGCGAGTAAATTTTATAAGGAAAGTGCCTATTCCCAAGACCGATTTTTGCACCAAAGTGGGCTGATATACAAGCTTTTTGATTTTAAAAATGTTCCAGTAATTAACCAATTATCACTTCAAAAAGAGGTTGATGTATTAGCAATAAAGTCGGTGAAAGCGGCCAAAAACGATGCCATTGTTAAGCATAAAACCGCTAAGGATAAAGCCGTTGTGGATATGCACATTTGGGAACTTGTCGAAGACCATTCGCGACTTACCAATCTTGAAATGTTGAATGTTCAATTAGATTACTTTGAGCAATGTTTGCAGAGTGCGATCGACCATAAATTGAGAACAGTAGTTTTTATTCATGGGGTTGGAACGGGTAAACTAAAAGAAGAGATTAAACAGATAATGGATCAAAAGGATTTTTTAAAATATCGCCCAGCAAGTATGTCAGAATTTGGCGTAGGAGCCACCCAGGTGGATTTATTGTTAGGAGATTACGATCAATAAGGACTGTGGTTTACCCTTTCTGTTCGGATTATAAAATTCCTTCTTTCAGAATATCATGTAAGTGAATTACGCCAAAATACTGTTGGTTTTTAATGACAGGAATTTGTGTTATATTCTTCTCTTTCATTATTTTAAGCGCTTCTACCGCAAGTGTTTCTGCATCCATAATAGCTGGTTTTTTACCCATAATGTCCAGCGCAGTTAAGCCATCAATATCTTGATATTTCTGCATCATACGCCTGATATCTCCATCGGTAATTATTCCCACCACTTGCTGCTGATCCAACACAACTGTGGCGCCAAGTCTTTTGGAAGATATTTCCATAATGATATCGCGAATGCCAGTATGGATATTTACCATAGGTCTTTCGTTGTGAATGCATAAGTCTTCAACTGTTAGATAAAGCTGTTTTCCTAGAGATCCACCAGGGTGATATTTCGCGAAATCACGATCAGTAAATCCTCGTTTTTCAAGTAGGGCAACGGCCAAGGCATCGCCAAGCACCATTTGTGCAGTAGTGCTTGAAGTGGGCGCCAAATTATTCGGACAGGCTTCTTTTTCTACTGTACTATCAAGCACATAATCTGCATATTGCGCTAAAAATGACTGTGTATTTCCAACATTAGCAATCAACTTATTACCCATTGATTTCACGAGTGGAATCAAGACTTTAATCTCTGGCGTATTTCCGGATTTGGAGATACACATCACCACATCGTCTTTTTGAATTATCCCTAAATCGCCATGAATGGCGTCGGCTGCGTGCATAAAGATAGCTGGAGTTCCAGTAGAGTTTAAGGTTGCTACAATTTTTGTGGCTACATTGGCACTTTTGCCAATTCCTGTAACAATTAGGCGTCCTTTGGAGGCTAAAACCAATTCTACAATGGCAGCAAAATCTTTATTTAACTGATTTTCAAGTTGCTTTAAGGCGTTAGCTTCCTCCTGTATCACTCGTTTCCCGATTTGTATTAGGTCTTCGCTATTCATTATCTCATAAGTTTTTGATGGGACAAAATTATCAAATTAAAGCTTGTAGTTACAAGCAATGATTATTTGGGTTAGTTTTATTTTGATGTGTTAGGAAAAATCCCGTTAGGCGGTGCATTGAGACTTCGGCGTGAGCTCAGTCGAAGTCTCAATGCACCGACTAACGGAACAAGGATTAAAATTAATTAAATAATTAGCACATCAAAATATAATTAACCCGATTATTTCGCTATTTTTGATTTTTCAATTCTACTCGTAGGGTATTTTTAAGCAGCGACGAAGATTTTTATCGATTGCAAAGTTTTTATGAATTTAAACTAATTAACGTATGAAAAAAGTATTGATAGGACTTTTGGTGGTAATAATTATTGGTTTTGGCGTATTTGCTAAGTATTTAATCGACCGAGCAAGCATTTTTACTGGATTCGCGGCTAAAAATGTGGCATCTGGAATATTTGTTGCCGGTAGAACTCAGCAAAGTATTGAAGCTTTGGATATTAACTTTTTTCCAGTAAACCTAGCTCGAACAGTGGTTGATTATAAAAACAAGACAGTCACCAGTGATTTTTTTGGTTTTGGTAAACAGATTGCTCTCTTTCGTCCCAACTTAGGCTGCTTTCTTCTAGGCGATATGCCTGTCGGTGATTTGCCAAAACAAGAGCTAATAATGCCTGATTTTGATGAAGTTAGCGGGTTTTGGCCTTTTGGAAATATCATGCGCGATACTTCTTTAGCTTTTGTAAACGAAGAAAAATTAAAAACAGCTATGCAAAAGTCCTTGGCGCAAGGGAATACAAGAGCCATCTTGGTTGCCTATGATACGCTGTTGATGTGGGAAACTTATGGAGATGGGTTCAATCAGAGTACACCGATTCTTGGCTGGTCGATGAGTAAAAGTATCACCAATGCTATGATTGGGATCTTGATAAAACAAGGCAAACTAAAGCTTGATGAACCCGCGCCTATTGATGAATGGAAAAATGATGATCGTGCTAAAATTACTCTTCGACAATTATTAAATATGACTAGTGGCTTAAAATGGGTGGAAGATTATGGGGATATTTCTGAAGCCACCATTATGCTTTATGAAAAAGGGGATATTGCAAAATATGCCATCCAAGCGTCTCTGGCTTTTCCAGTAGATTCTGTTTGGTATTATTCAAGTGGAACAAGCAATATTCTATCTGAAATAGTTAAACGTCAGTTTTCTAGCTTGTCAGAATATTGGCTATTTCCTCATAAATCCATCTTTCAGCGCATTGGAATGCAGCATACCATAATGGAAACTGATGCTGCGGGATTGTTTGTAGGTTCGTCCTATACTTATGCGCCAGCCCGCGATTGGGCTCGATTTGGATTATTGTATTTGCAAAATGGAATTTGGTCTAAGGATACTATTCTAGATCCTTCTTGGGTGGATTTTACGAAATCCGAAGCGCCGAACTCAAAAGGTGAATATGGTGCTCAATTTTGGCTTAATAAGTCAGGTATTGAATTGCCAGATGCCCCACGCGATATTTATTTTGCTGATGGTTATCAAGGTCAGAGAATTTATATTATTCCTTCCAAAAAGCTTGTAGTTGTCCGTTTTGGAATTTCTAAAGCTGGTGAATTTGATTATAATCAATTAGTTACCTCTGTTATCAAAGCCTTTGAATAATTATACGACCAAAAAAAAGCGGCACCATGAGCCGCTTTTTTTTTGATCTTTCAATAAATAATTAATGGTTTTTTAAACGTTGCTTAGCAGATTTCCTAAACGCTCAAATTTGGATTGATAATCGTCTTGTGAACGTAAAATTATTTCATGCGCTTCTTCTACTCCAAAAACATGGGTAATTTCAACATCACGTGGATTTCCTGGTAAATCTTTATAGGTTAAAAAATAATGCTTTAAACGGTTTACTACCAATTCAGGAAGTTCAGAAATATCCGAATACTGAGAGTACACCGCATCATTATTTAAAACAGCCACAATTTTATCATCAGACTCATTTCCATCAATCATTCTGAAACCACCAATGGGTTTGGCTCTAACTAAAATATCGCCATGACTAATTACTTTTTCTGTCAAAATACAGATGTCGATAGGGTCATGGTCTCCATTTATGTCTTTTTTACCGGATTTTTCCATGCAATATTCAGCCACTTTTGCATCACTGTATGTTTGTGGGATAAAGCCGTACAATGCAGGGATGACATTGGAATACTTTTGTGGCCGATCAATGAAAATGTAGCCAGAGTCCTTATCTACCTCATATTTAACTGTATCAGTTGGAACCATCTCCACAAAACAGGTAATTACTCTAGGACTATCGGGTCCAATATCCACTCCATGCCAAGGATGTGATTTATAGCGCAAACCCATCAGCCTTCCGATTGGGTCCATTAATCTGTTTGATGCCATTCAAATTGAATTTAATAAGTGTTTAAATAACTTAATTGAGCTGGCAAAAATACTAATATTCTAAATGCTTTAAAAATTCTTTATTTTATACTTATCTTATTAAATATCAGGTGATTTATAAAAATAAAAACCGTCGGGGTTTTATGTAAAACCATCTTTCGGATTAAATTCAAAAATAAAATCGCGCGATACTGACTTTTCATTCAGTTGATATCCCTCAATGGCAATATCCCAAAACCTTCGTTAGTGGCCCATTAAACGTGGTTATTACTAATGAAATGCGATAATAATCATAGCATTTCAAACTTATTTTGAAACATTTTACACAATATGGCTGTATCAGTAAAGTTTAGGATACTAATATTTTAGTAGCCCTTTAATATTTAATATCTTTTATCAAAACCTTGTATTTTGATTGCTAACGCGCTAAAAAAAATATTCTTATGGATTCTTTGGACTCTCCTCATCGGACTGAGTTTGCTGGTTCTATTTTTTGTTTTATTGCGTTCTTCAAAAGTTCAAACTTACTTTGCCCATCATTTGGCGAATTATCTTACAACCAAAACAGGTAATCAGATAACAATAGGAAAGGTTTATATCTATGACTTTCTGAAAGTTGATATACAACAATTACAGGCGCGCGACCAACACGATAGTTTATATGTAGACATTGCCCATCTGAAGATTGAAATTTTACCTCGACTCTTAAGGCAGAATTTGCTATATATCAAGAATGTGGAGCTTTCCAATGCCTCCATTTTTCTTATTCAGTATGCTGGCGAAGATGAAATTAATCTGATAAAAATGATTAATAAACTACTTCCAACTGCCTCTAGCGACACCAGTCAAAAACAGGTTTTAGCGATTAAACTTGAAAATTTTGAAATAAGAAATACAAGATTTGGTATTGATTTACAGGACTATGAGCATTATCAAGGAATGGATTATGTGCATCTAAACATTGATAGTTTGAATTTGCATATTCAGAATTTCGAAATCAGATCGGACAGTTTGATGGTAAATATTATCGCTTTTTCAGCTTACGAAAAATGTGGCTTTCACCTTAAAAGTTTCTCAGGAAAAACCATTATTAGTCCTCGTGAGTTGGAAATACCTGATTTAAAATTAGAAATGAACGAGAGTAAACTCAATATGCATTTGCGTTTTGAGTATCAACAATGGGACGATTGGAATTACTTCGTAGATAAAATCGTTTTCAATTCGCAACTAGATTCTTGCAAAATTAATTTTAATGATTTTAGATTTTTTGCTTCGGAATTTACTGGAATGGACAATACCATTCTAACTACCACCACCGTTAAAGGAAGTATTGCTAATATCAGTTTGAAAAATACAACCATCGACTACGGAGCAGCGACAAGCTTGCAAGGGAATTTTAGCTTCAAAGGATTACCTGATTTTGATCAAACCTTTATGCGACTGAAAATTAAACTTGCGCAAACAAATTTAGCAGATTTAAGTAGTATAAAAATAGGAGAGGATAAGTATTTATCGCTGGACGAAACCTTTAAAAAGTTTGGAAATATAAGTGTAAATGGTAGATTTACAGGCTTTTATTATGATTTTGTTAGCAATGCAGATTTTAATACCGCCATTGGCAAACTAAGTACCGACCTTTCGCTTCAGTCAACTAAAAACACCAAGCAACTTCGATATTCGGGTAAGCTAAACGCTGAAAACTTTAACCTTGGTTCCCTTCTCAACAATCAACATTTTGGCAACTTAAGCATGGAAGCCAATATGAGTGGAACAGGGCTTACAGCAGATCTTGAAGCGGCTTACCATATTAAATTCGACCAATTAGAAATTTCAGGAACCGATTATAATCAATTACAAATTGATGGTAAAGTTGGCAATAGAAAGATTACCGCTATAATTGATTCAAAGAATCAAGGCTTTTCGCTAATGGCTGATGGAAGTTATGATTTCTCGTCCAACACACCTCATATCATTTTAGCGTCGAATATTAGAAATGCGCGAATTAGCCGATTACTGATGCTCAACAAAGACACTTTAGGCGATATAAGTGTTCAATTAAAACTTGATATACAAGGCACTAGCTTGGAAAATTTTCAAGGCAAAATAGAAGCTGATTCAATTCTATATAAGGACAATAAAAAACGTTATTACACGGATAGTGTGATGATTGAAACCCAATTGGTAAACGGCTACCAGCAGCTAGAAATCAGAAGCCCTTATCTCGATGCCAAGGCAAGTGGACTCTTACCCTTTTCTCAATCTACTCTACTATATAAGTTGATTTTCAGTGATATATTACCTAATTTAATGCAGCCGAATAGCGTTTCGGATATTGATATTGCTAAATGGAAGGCAAAAATACCTCCCAATGCTGAAAACCTGAAATTGGATGTGCAGTTTGGTAATACCGATGATTTAAGCGAGTTGTTTATGCCAGATTTGAAAATCTATCCCAATAGTTCGGTGGTGGGAAGCTACAATTATCGCGAAGATAAGTTAGACTTGCAATTTACCAGCGATCAATTTGCAATAGCAGGATTTTCAGCAAATTCTCTTGATTTGAAGATTGGAAAGGAAAATGGTGAAATGCAATACCAACTTTTCACGCCTCTTTTACAATCGGAGAATCAAATCAACTTGGATAGCCTTAAGTTAGCTGGTAATGTGCAGCATGATTCAATAACATTTAATATGGATTGGGGGCTCGAGCAAAATAATATGAATGATGGTCACTTGAATGGAAAAATTGCTTTTGAAAGTCCTTCGCATTTGAAAATTAAATTGAATGAAGGCTTTTTTAATTTACACGATAGCACTTTAACCCTTAAACCAGATGCAAATATTGAACTTGCTAGTCACTTAATTCGTATTTCGGAAATTCAAATTTTTGACCGTCAGAATAGTTTTACACTAGATGGAATAGTTTCCGACAATCCTAAGGATGTTTTAGATCTGAATTTTGACCACTTTGATTTATCATTTTTTGATATTTACTTAAAATCCGCTGATACCGATATTGATGGAATTATCACAGGTAAACTCTCTTTTTCAAATATGTGGACTCAACCAGATTTTCTCGGAAATTTCAAAGTAAGTGATTTCAGATTA
Organism: Draconibacterium orientale; assembly: GCA_020718275.1. GTDB lineage: Bacteria > Bacteroidota > Bacteroidia > Bacteroidales > UBA1556 > UBA6267. Next base: position 1,832 of record DYSI01000034.1, on the reverse strand, counting down.
AATGGTGAATACTTGCACGATATGCAAGTAAGCACCTTATACGATCGCACAAGAGAGGCTTTGGCGCTCAAGATGAATATATTATCCAAGGAGAAAGGGGTAAAATATTTATCAGTTGAAGGAGATCTATTTCCATATCGCATTAATAATCAGCTGGATTTAGCGGTACGACTTCAACAATTTCCATTGAAATCTATACAAAATTACTTGTCGAGTTTTTCAAGCAAGGTTGATGGCGTCGCTGAAGGTTCTGTGTTGATAACCGGTTCATTTTCTCAACCAAAAATCAATGGAAAGCTCCATACTGCAATCAATGATATCCTGATTGATTATACCAATGTCAATTATACTATCGATGATAGTTTGATTTTTACTCCAGATTACTTTGGTTTCCTAAACGCCAAAGCAAAGGATTTGTCGGGCAATTCACTGAATTTAACCACGCAAATCTTTCATCAGTTTTTTAGAGATTTTAGCTTACATATTGACGTACAGCCAGATAAGGCACAGTTGCTAAATACCACTGAAAAAGATAATGAACTTTTCTACGGTAAAGCGCAAGGAAGTGGAAGTTTTACTATGGACGGAAGTTTCAATGATTTGAAACTTGGATTAAAAATAGCACCTACTGGCGATTCATATATTGCCATTCCAATTTCATATCAACTAAGTGCGGAAGAAAGCGATTTTCTAAAATTTGTAATCAAGGACAGTAACTTGACCATGCTTGAGGAACCTGAAGAACTTAATCCTTTTCTGATAAATATGGATATGGAAGTCAATGTGGACCCTAGTACTCGAATTGAATTGGTAATGGACAAAAAAGTTGGAGACGTTATCTCGGCGAGGGGTGATGGAAAAATCTCTATAAATTATGATAAAGATGGGAATCTGAGTATTTTTGGAACCTATGTAATTGATAGAGGAAACTATCTTTTTACGCTACAAAACATTATAAATAAGCGCTTTGTGATACAACCAGGGAGTACAATTAAATGGGATGGCGACCTCGAAGACGCTCAAATTAATTTAAAAGCCATTTATCAAACCGAAGCCAAACTTTGGGATTTATTGCAGCAAATTGACTCTTCCTCGGTTTATAAAAAACCATCAAAAGTGGATTGTGGAATTGATATTACTGGTAATTTATATAACCCATCCATAAGTTTTTTCATTAATTTACCCAACGAATCAGTGGCTACTAGAGAATTGGTAAATAGCTTATTATCGGCTGAAGCAACTGGAAACTCTGAAGAACTCAATAAGAATTTTGTAAGTTTATTAGTTTTAGGGCATTTTTTACCGCCAAGCGGATTTGGTGCCGGTTCCAATCCTAACGCAATTTCAAATAATGCTTATGAGCTACTAGCCGAACAGGTTGGAAATTTGCTAAATCAGCTTTCAGATGAAGTAGAAATAGGGGTTGAATGGAGTCCTGGTGATGATATTACCACCCAAGAAATAGCGGTTGCTTTGTCGTACTCGTTGCTCAATGATCGCTTATTGATCGACGGAAAATTTGGTACTGGTGGTGGATCAACCAATGAGGATGCCTCCACTCGTATTGTGGGCGATGTTAACATTCAATATAAAATATCTAAGGACGGTCGAATTCGCGCCCTGATCTTTAATAGAACTAATTATTACGATCCAGTATCGCGTAAAGCTCCTTATACACAGGGTGTTGGTGTTTCTTTTAGAAAAGACTTTTCTAGTTTTAAGGAACTTTGGCGCTCGAATAAAAAGAAGGAAGTGTCGAATATTAAATAATATTTTTGGTTTGAATTTCACTTTGTTTACGCTTCATTTCGTAATATCCTTTAACGTAAAAC